>CAXQPR010000100.1:0-24295 GCA_964225855.1 Salipiger bermudensis
TTTTTCGGTTCTCCCACCCTTGCTGTGGTGGCAACCGAACTCGGTCGTCTAGACCGAACACAACAGGGCGGTTCTCCGGCTCCTCGATTGCATTCAGAGTGCGCAGATTGGCGTTGCGGGTGACACCCACCCAACCCAACTCTCCACTTGGAGGATTCATCATGCTCACCCTTCGCCAATCCCCTTTCGATCTGCTCGAGCGCCTCGAGCAGCAAGTCGCCCAAGCCGAACGTGTTCCTGCCGCTGAAGTGCTCGAAGACGCCAACGGTTACACCGTGCTGCTCGAACTGCCTGGAGTCGACCGCGGTTCCATCGATGTGAAAGCCACCGATCGCACCCTGGTGATCAGTGCCGAGCGGCGTCCAACCCCCACCCCAGACACCGCCAACACGTCATCCAACAGCAACGCGGCAGACGTGGCGCCAGCGCAGCAACTGTTCAGCGAATTCCGCCCCGGCACCTGGAGCCGCAGCTTCCGCTTTGCCCAACCGCTGGACCGTGACCAACTGAAGGCCACCTACCGCGACGGAATCCTGGTGATCACCGCAGCCAAAGCCGATAACCGCACCACCGTGTCGGTGACTGTTGAAAGCTGACGATTGCAACTCCGCTGAAGCAATCGAATCAGACCCGCCACAAACCCCACACCAGAGAACGGAACGGCCCTCCGCAACAGCGGGGGGCTTTTTTTGGTTGCAAATTCAAGAGAAGTCGGACGACGATCGATAACGTGCGGCCAGCCAACGTCGCCCTTGCCGGCGGCCAATGCGGGAGCACGCCATGCAACGACGGCAGCTGCTTCGGACCAGTGGGCAAGCCCTCGCCGCTGCCGCCGGAGCCGGAGCCCTGAGCGCCTGCACGATCCGTCGTGCAGAAAAGACCCAGAGCGGTGGGCTGCCTCAGGTGCGCTGGCGGATGGCCACCAGCTGGCCCGTGTCCCTGGACACCATCTATGGCGGTGCCGAAACCATCTGCCAACGGGTGGAGGCGATGAGCGGAGGCAGCTTCACCATCGAGCCCTTTGCCGCCGGCGAGATCGTCCCTGGTCTGGAGGTGCTGGATGCCGTGCAGGCCGGCTCCGTGGAGTGCGGTCACACCGCCAGCTACTACTACGTCGGCAAAAATCCGGCCTTCGCCTTTGGAACGGCGGTTCCCTTTGGCCTGTCTGCCCAGCAGCAGAACTCCTGGCTTTACCAAGGGGGGGGCAACGAGGCCATGGATGCGCTGTTCGCCGACTTCGGGGCCAAGAGCTTCCCAGCTGGGAACACCGGAGGGCAACTCGGGGGCTGGTTCAAACGTCCCGTGGAGAATCTGGCCTCGCTCAAAGGCCTGAAAATGCGCATCCCCGGTCTCGGGGGCAAGGTAATGGCCCGGCTGGGGGTGAACGTGCAAGTGCTGCCGGGTGGCGAGATCTATCTCGCCCTCGAACGCGGAGCCATTGATGCCGCCGAATTCACCGGTCCCTACGACGACGAAAAACTGGGCCTGCACAAAGCGGCGAAGCACTACTACTACCCAGGCTGGTGGGAACCGGGCCCAAGCCTCACGGCACTGGTGAACCGCAAGGCATGGGCAGCACTGCCTGAGGAATATCAGGCCATGTTCAGCACCGCCTGCTACGAGGCCAATCTGGGCATGCTCAGTAAGTACGAGCAGCGCAACAGCGAAGCACTCCTGCGCTTGCGTCGTCAGGGGATCAAGCTCGAGCGCTACAGCGACGACATCCTCGAAGCGGCACAGGAAGCCACCCAGGAGATGTTTGCTGAATTGGCCGCCGGTGATGCCGGATTCCGCGATCTGCTGGAGCGCTGGCGCCTGTTCCGGCGCGAAACCCTGAACTGGAACCGCATCAACGAACTGCCGCTGGCCCTGTTCAACACCAACCAGGAGGAGGCCAAAGCATGAGCGGCCCACAACCCGCCGTGGTGCGGCTCTTCGATCGCCTCAACGCAGGGGCCGCCTGGCTGGCCCGCTGGGCCGTGCTGCTGATGCTGGCCATCGGCATCTGGAACGTGATCGGCCGTTACCTGGGATCGGCGATCGGCATCAACCTCAGCTCCAACGGACTGATCGAAGCCCAGTGGTACTTGTTTGATCTCATCTTCCTGCTGGGGCTGGGGTGGACCCTGCAAAAGGGTGGGCACGTGCGCGTGGATGTGCTCCAGAGCCGTTGGCCTGAACGTCGGCGCCAGCGCCAGGAGTTGAGAGGGATTCTTCTGCTCCTGCTGCCCTTCGCCTTTGGGGTGATGGCGATCGCCATCGCTCCGGCCCTGCGCGCCTGGAGCATCAGTGAACTGTCACCGGACCCCGGGGGGTTGCCGCGCACCTGGGTGAAGTCGTTGATCCCTCTGGGATTTCTGCTGCTGGGCCTCCAGGGAGTCGCCGAAGCTCTGCGCCTGCGCTGGGCTCTGCACAACGGCGAAGAGAGCACGCCTACAGACGCGCAACACCAAGACGGAGGGCCTGCCCTGTGATTGAGATCGAAGCTCTCGGATGGGTGATCAGCATTGACCCCTCAGCGGTGCTGGCTCCGGGCATGTTTCTGGCCCTGATCATCGCCCTGCTCAGCGGATTTCCCGTGGCGTTCTGCCTCGGCGGCGTGGGCGTGATCTTTGCGTTGCTGGGCATGCTCAGCGGTGAAATCGAACCCCAGTTCGTCACCGCCTTGCCGCAGCGGATTCTGGGGATCATGGCCAACTTCACCCTGCTGGCCATCCCCGCCTTCGTGTTCATGGGCTCCATGCTCGAGAGCTCGGGCATCGCAGAGCGGCTGCTGGAAACCATGGGCCGCCTGCTCGGACGCCTACGCGGAGGGCTGGCCCTGGCCGTAGTGCTGGTGGGCTCCCTGCTGGCCGCCACGACTGGCGTGGTCGCAGCAACGGTCACCACCATGGGGCTGATCTCCCTGCCCGCCATGCTGCGGGCCGGCTACGACAAAAGTCTGGCCACAGGCGTGATCGTGGCCTCCGGCACCCTCGGGCAGATCATTCCCCCCAGCATCGTGCTGGTGGTGCTGGGCGACCAGCTGGGCATCTCCGTGGGGGATCTATTCATCGGAGCCCTGCTTCCAGGCCTGTTGATGTCAGCGGTGTTTGCCATCTACGTGCTGGTGATCAGTGCGCTGAAACCAGAGTTGGCACCGCAGCTCCCCCCTGACGCAGCGGGAGGCAGCACGCCATTGCAGCTAATCCAATCCGTGCTTCCACCCATCGCCTTGATCGTGGCGGTGCTGGGCAGCATCTTTTTTGGCATTGCCACGCCCACCGAAGCCGGTGTGATCGGTGCCGTCGGCGCCATGCTTCTCGCCGCACTCAATGGTGGCTTCAGCCGCACCCAACTCTCAGGGGTCTGCGAAAGCACCATGCGCACCACCGCCATGGTGATGGCGATCCTGATGGGCTCCACCGCGTTCAGCCTGGTGTTCCGCGGCGTCGGGGGTGATCAATTGATTTCCGACCTCCTGCTCAACCTGCCAGGCGGCCGGGTCGGCTTTTTGGTGTTCAGCATGTTGATCATCTTTCTGCTGGGCTTCTTCATCGATTTCTTCGAAATCGCCTTCATTGCGGTGCCCCTGCTCTTGCCCGCAGCCCGTCAACTCCTAGGCCCTGAGGCCCTGGTGTGGTTTGGCGTGATGATCGGCGCCAACCTGCAGACCTCCTTCCTCACACCGCCCTTCGGCTTCGCCCTCTTCTATCTGCGCGGTGTGGCACCCGATGAAGTGAGCACGCGCGACATCTACAAAGGGGCGCTGCCCTTTGTGGGCCTGCAGGTGGCGGTGCTGGCTCTGATCATTGCGGTGCCAGGGCTGGTGGACTGGTTACCGCACCTTGCCGGCGCCATGGCCCCCGGGCCGCTCACCTGAAGATCTCCGTAGAGTTCCCCTCAGGCGCGATTCGGTCATGGTCACGGCAAGCCTGAGCAGCAAGGATCCTTCCGCTGTGGCACCCCGCCTGTCACTGCAATGCGAAGCGATCGCAGCAGACACCACCACGATCCGTTCTCTCGACTGGGACCGCAGCCGTTTCGACATCGAATTCGGCCTGCGCAATGGCACCACCTACAACAGCTTTCTGGTGCGCGGCGAGCGCACCGCCCTGATCGACACCAGCCACGCGAAATTCCGGGACACCTGGATCCCCCTGCTGCAGGGAGAGATCGACCCAAAGAGCATCGATGTGCTGATTGTCAGCCACACCGAACCGGACCATTCCGGCCTGATTGGCGACCTGATCGATCTCAACCCAGAGATTGAAATTGTGGGATCCAAGGTGGCGATCCAATTCCTGGAAAACCAGGTGCACAGGCCGTTCAAATCCCGGGCGGTGAAAAGCGGCGAAGAGCTGGATCTGGGCACCAATCCCAGCAGCGGTGTGCACCACCGCTTCGAATTCCTCAGTGCCCCAAACCTGCACTGGCCCGACACGATCTTTTCCTTCGACCACGGCACAGGCATCCTCTACACCTGCGATGCCTTCGGCCTGCACTACTGCTCCGACGCTGTCTTTGACAGTGATCCGGGGGCGATCGCTCCCGACTTCCGCTTCTACTACGACTGCCTGATGGGGCCCAACGCCCGCAGCGTGCTACAGGCCCTCAAGCGCATGGATGGCCTGCCGGAGATCAACACGATCGCCGTTGGTCACGGCCCGCTGCTGCGTGAGCATCTGCAGCACTGGATCAACGACTACCGCGAATGGAGCGGACAACGCAGCAAAGGGGAAAGCTATGCCGCCGTTTGCTATCTGAGCCAATATGGCTTCTGTGATCGCATCAGCCAGGCGATTGCCCATGGCATCGGTAAAGCGGAAGCCCAGGTGCAATTGGTTGATCTTCGTGCCACCGATCCCCAGGAACTCACCGCCCTGATTGGCGACGCCAAAGCGGTGGTGGTGCCCACCTGGCCCGCCAATCCCGATGCCGACCTGCAGAGCTCGATCGGCACCCTGCTGGCCGCTCTGAACAGCAAGCAGTGGGTGGGGGTGTACGACGCCTTCGGCGGTGACGATGAGCCGATTGATGCCGTAGCCGGCCAGCTACGGAGCCAAGGCCAGAAGGAAGCCTTCACGCCCCTGCGCATTCGCCAGCTGCCATCCGGAGCGGATTACCAGCGCTGCGAGGAATCCGGCACCGACCTAGGCCAATTGCTCACCCGCGAGAAAACAATCGCGGCGATGAAGAGCCTGGATGGAGACCTCGACAAAGCCTTGGGGCGACTCA
This sequence comes from Salipiger bermudensis, assembly GCA_964225855.1. GTDB lineage: Bacteria > Cyanobacteriota > Cyanobacteriia > PCC-6307 > Cyanobiaceae > Synechococcus_C. The sequence continues at coordinate 5,218 of CAXQPR010000100.1, forward strand.
GTGGTGGCCTCTATGTGGTGACCGCCAGCCAGGGCGAGGGAGACAGCCTGCGCCGCAGCGCCATGGTGGCCAGCTGGGTGAGCCAGGCCAGCTTCAGCCCCCCCGGGCTGACGGTGGCGGTGGCCAAAGACCGCGCGATCGAAGCCCTGATGCAAGTGGGTGATCGCTTCGTGCTGAACGTGCTGCGGGAAGACAACCACCAACCCCTGCTGCGTCATTTCCTCAAGCGCTTCCGCCCCGGCGCCGATCGCTTTGAAGGCATGAACGTGTTGGAAGGCGTCGCCGATGGCGGCCCAGTGCTGGGCGATGCCCTGGCCTACCTGGGCTGCCGGGTGGAGCAGCGCCTCGAAGGCCCCGACCACTGGATCATCTATGCCGTGGTGGAGCAGGGCAACGTGGCCGACACCGAAGCGGTGACCGCCGTTCACCACCGCAAAGTTGGCAACCACTACTGAGCCGTCTGCAGTGCCATCCCCACCAGAGTTTCTGCCTGAAACCCAGGACTATCTGCGGCGTTGCCAAAGCCCAGATGACCTCGCCCGTTTACTGCGCGAGCGGGAAGGCAAGGTGCTGAGCTTGTTCATGCAGGCCAACCGTCACGTGATTGGCAGCAATAAAGCCAGAAGCCTCGCCATTTATTTGGCCGGTCTCACCCTCGGAGCCTTCTTCAGTGCCGGGTCTCAACCCCTGTTTCTGACCCTTTTCCTAATCACGATGGTGGTGGTGCTCATCAGACTGCGCAGAGACCGAGCCATTGACCGCGCCGTCAAAACGCGCATCGCCAACTTGCAATCCCTCGGATTGGTCAACTGTGCGCTGTCGCACCATCACGCAGACACGATCGAGCGGATGGAAACAGCCCTTGGTCTGTCTGCAAAGCCGACCCCCTCAAAGCAGCACCACGTCACGTAAAAGCGTGCATCCATCCAGGTCATTGATCACGGCCAAACCCCAGGACCATCGCGAGATCAACGAGGATCAACAGCAATGACGGCAGCATCCATGCACAACCAGGCCGCGGGCGAACGTCAGGTGATCACCCTGCCGGTGAGCGATGGACTGATCAGCCTGCGGGGCCTCAGCCCTCAGCGACTGCGTTTCGAACTTGAATACGCCCTCGAGCGGGGCAGCACCGCCAACAGCTTCCTGTTTGCCGCAGGCCCCGACACGACAGGTCACCAACAAGCGGCTGTGCTGGTGCACCCCCCCGGTGCGGCCTACGCCGATGTGTTTCTGCCGGCCCTGGCTGCTGCCCTCCCCAGCAACTGCAAGGAACTGCTGGTGGTGGTGGGTCACGTGAACCCCAACCGGGTCGCCCTGCTGCGAAGCCTGGCCGAGGTCTATCCCCAGCTAACCCTGATCTGCTCCAACCCTGGGGCCAAGCTGCTGCAGGAGCTTTGGCAACAGCGCAAACCGCTGCCACCGGGCGAAGTCGACAACCGGCCTCCCCTGCCGGCCTTGCCATCCCTGCAGGTGATCCGCCAGGAACAAAGCCTGCCTCTAAGTCATGGCCACAGCCTGCAGTTGCTGCCGGCCCCCACCCCCCGCTGGCCAGGGGGTCTGCTCGCCTTTGAAGAACAAGGCGGCCTGCTGATGAGCGACAAGCTCTTCTCCGCCCATGTCTGCACTGCCGACTGGGCTGAAAGCAACCGCAACGCCACCGAAGAGGAACGCCGCCACTTCTACGACTCCCTGATGGCACCCATGGCCACTCAGGTGGATGCCGTGGTGGAGCGCCTGGAGGAGCTCGACATCCGCACCATCGCTCCTGGCCACGGTCCGGCGATTGAAGCAAGCTGGCGCAGCCTGCTCAGCGATTACCGCCGCTGGGGCGAAAGCCAACAGAAGGCCGCCCTCAATGTGGCGCTGCTGTTTGCCAGCGCCTATGGCAACACCGCCGCGATCGCCGATGCCTTGGCCCGCGGTGTCAGCCGCACGGGCGTGCGGGTCACCAGCCTCAACTGTGAGTTCACACCGGCCGATGAACTGGTGGCCACGATCCGCTCTGCGGACGCGATCCTGATCGGCTCACCGACCCTGGGCGGTCACGCTCCAACGCCGATCGTCTCAGCGTTGGGAACCGTGCTGGCAGAGGGCGATCGCAGCAAACCGGTGGGCGTGTTCGGCAGCTTCGGCTGGAGTGGCGAAGCCCTCGATCTGCTGGAAAACAAGCTGCGCGATGGCGGCTTCAGCTTCGGCTTCGAACCGATCCGGATCAAATTCAGCCCCGATGCCGCCACCGTGCGCACCCTGGAGGAGACCGGCACCCGCTTCGCCCGCGACCTTCAGCAGGAACAGCGCAAACAGCAACGCCGCAGTGCCGGCGGCTTGAGTGAAAGTCGAAGCGATCCCGCCGTTCTGGCGCTGGGCCGCGTGGTGGGCTCCCTGTGCGTGCTCACCGCTCGTAAAGGCGCAGGAGAAGCGGCTCAGACCGGCGCCATGGTGGCCAGCTGGGTGAGTCAGGCCAGCTTCACGCCCCCCGGGCTGACCGTGGCGGTGGCCAAGGATCGCGCCGTGGAAGCACTGCTGCACAAAGGCGACCGGTTTGCCCTCAACGTGCTTGCGGAAGGCCGGGAAACCGGGCCGATGAAACAGTTTCTCCAACCCTTCGCCCCCGGCGCCGACCGCTTTGCAGGTCTTGAGCTGGAGAACAGCCCCAACGATCAGCCCCTGCTGCCGGATGCCCTCGCCTGGCTCGATGGCGAAGTGAAACAGCGCATGGAGTGCGGCGACCATTGGCTGATCTATGCGGAAGTGAGCCATGGCGGCCTGGTGGATGGCGAAGGCACCACCGCTGTGCACCGCCGCCGCAGCGGCGCTAATTACTAAGCCAATCAGGCAGGGACACCCTTCCTACACCCTCTAACTCATACCCATTACGACTTCGAGTTAGCATGGAAGCATCGTTGAGGCTTCGCCATGGATCTCTCCAAGCCCTCCACCCAAGCCAATCTCGAGGCCGCATTTGGCGGCGAGAGCATGGCCAACCGCAAATATCTCTTCTTTGCAGACGTTGCCAAACGACTCGGCCACAGCGAACTCGCCAAACTCTTCCGCGACACCGCCGCCCAGGAAACCGAGCACGCTTTTGCCCACTTCCGCCTGCTCCATCCCGAACTGGTGATCGAAGACGCAGGCGACCTCAGCGCTGAGCAGAAACAAGTCGTTCTGCGTCGCTGCCTGGAACTCGCCATTGAAGGGGAGACCTACGAGTACACAACGATGTATCCCGGGTTCGCCGAACAGGCACGCCACGACAGGGATGGCAGCGCGGAAACCGAATTCGCCGAACAGGCCAACGAATCCGCGGAGCATGCCGGCTTGTTTCGAACCGCAGCCAAGAACTTCGGGTTGCTCACACCGATCGAGAAGCATCACGCCGAGACCTATGGCGTTGCCCTCGAGGCCCTGCAAGGCAAAGGCACGGCTGGAGCAGCCGACGAACCCGTTCCCGGCAAGTGGATCTGCAAGCTCTGCTCGATGATCTACGACCCCGCTGAAGGCGACCCCGACTCGGGCATTGCCCCCGGCACCCCCTTCGAAGCGATCCCCGACGACTGGAACTGCCCCATCTGCGGTGCCCGCAAGGCCAGCTTTGTGCCCTACCGGGAAGCGGAGCTGAAGGCCGCCTGATCCAGGCCAGGCCGTGCAGACTCAGCGAGAGCCTTTTGCACGGCCCCTGCCATGTCCGCCACCCCCCCGGATCTGCTGGTGATCGCCGCCAGCAACGGCGAAAACCTCAAGCTGGCCCAGCGCTTCGCCTCCCAAGCCAATGCCCTGGGCCAAACGGCGAAGGTGTTGGACCTCACCACGGTTGACCTACCCCTGTTCACCCCACGCAGGCAGCAGCAGGGAAGCCCAGAGGCAGTTGCCCCTCTGGAGCAGCAACTGATGGCATCCCCGCGCTGGGTGATCTGCGCACCGGAATACAACGGTTCCATTCCGCCTTCCCTCACCAATGCCATCGCCTGGCTCTCGGTGCAAGGCAACGACTTCCGGGCGCTGTTCAACGGCAGACCCGTTGCCATGGCGACGTTTTCCGGTGGCGGCGGCATGGAACTGCTGCTGTCGCTGCGCATCCAGCTCACCCACCTGGGCGCACAAGTCGTGGGGCGCCAACTGCTCAGCAATCACGCCAAACCACCGCAAGACGAGAGCATCAACGACCTGCTCCAACGCCTGCTGCAGATGGAGCCGCTCAAGCTCTGAGCCAAGCCCAAGCGCACGATCACCTCGACGTCACGATGACCCAACCCACGCCTGCCACCACGTCATCACTGCTATTCCGCCCCGCTGGCGAACGCTTCCACAGCCAGCGAGGTTGGCTGGACTCATGGCACAGCTTTTCCTTTGCCGGCCATCACCATCCCGACTGGATGGGCTTCGGGCCCTTGCGGGTGATCAACGACGACACCATTGCCGCCGGTGAGGGCTTTGGCATGCACCCGCACCGGGACATGGAAATCATCACGGTGATGGTGGAAGGACAGCTCAACCACCAAGACTCCATGGGCAACAGCGGAGTCATCCGCGCTGGCGACGTGCAGCGCATGACCGCAGGCACCGGCATCGTGCACAGCGAAATCAATGGCGGCACCACCCCCTGCCGGCTCCTGCAGATCTGGATTGAACCGCAGCAAAGCAACCTGCCTCCCAGCTACGACCAACGCAGCTGCCCGGCGGGATCGGAGTGGACAGCACTGATCGCCCCGGACGATGCAGAGGTGATGGCCATTGCCAGGCCAGTGCGGCTCTGGCGCGCACAGCCCCAGACAGGACAGAGCCTGAAGCTGCCAGCGAACGTCCCGCACGTGGGATGGCTGCAGGTGATCGACGGACAGCTCGAACTCTCCACGGAGTCAGGCGCCAGCACCCTGCTGCAGCGTGGCGACGGCGTGGGATTCAGCGGCCCTGAGACCATCCCAAACCTCACCAGCCAGGGCGAAGGGAGCGATGTTCTGCTGTTTGGCCTGGCTTAGGAGACCGTCGGGCCAGCCACACCACTGGTGGTGTGGCCTAAAGACCACACCAACCATCAACAAGCGTGACAGCCGTAGCGAGGAGCACAGCAGGAAACCAGAACAAGCCCAACAACAGCAGTGCTTTGAGCCGTTTCAACACCCATGTTTTAGTTGCGTGACGGTGATCCCGAAGACTTTGCAAAAGTCACGAGCACACCAGATTTAGTGTCCTGAAATGGCGGTGTGAAGAGACCTACTCAACCCAATGGGATCTGAGACCGCTGCTCGCACCATTCGCTACCGCGGCTTCGTGCTGTTGGAAGAAACCAACGGCTCCTGGAATGTGAGACCGGAACGCAGCCCGATGACCGTGCTGCCCTTTCGCACACCCACCTGCTCGCTGGAGGATGTGAAAGCGTTGGTTGACTGGAAGCTCTCCCAGGAGGAGCAACTGATCGGGGCCGCCTGACCGCCGATCAACGCACGAGGCAAGCCTGACCTCAGGCGGCCTGGGGTGGAGGAGTCGGTGAATCCTGCACCTGGAAAGGAAGCACCAGAGTGGCCCAGCGCTCAGGGCGATCAGGACGCTGACGGCGGGCCTGACGCACACCGAAAGGCACGCGCACAACGTTGGTGCCCTCCATGCGCAAGGTGTGTCCCCGCTCCAATGCTGATTCCAAGCAATCGGGCAGTGCCGGCGTGGTGGATTTGATGGTCATGTCCCCCCTGCGATGAAGCAGATGCCGAACAGTGTGGAAACACTTTTCGTTCTGCAGATGAAACCGAAAGGTATTTTTCCGATTTCGATGAAAATTTAACCGGCGGACGGCAACTGCGCCAGATCTTCCACAGAAGGACAGGTGCAGACCAGATTGCGATCGCCGAAGGCGTTATCAATCCGGGCCACATGGGGCCAGAATTTTGATTCCCGTTGACCGGCCAAGGGGAAGGCCGCTTGCTCACGGGTGTACGGGCGATCCCAGTGATCAGCGGTGACCGCAGCAAGCGTGTGAGGAGCGCGTTTCAGCGGATTGTTCAGCGCATCGCTGGCGCCCGATTCAATCGCTGCCGCTTCCGCCCGAATGGCGATCATGGCGTCACAAAAGCGATCCAATTCCGACAGGCTTTCACTTTCGGTGGGCTCAACCATCACCGTGCCGGCCACGGGCCAGCTGACGGTGGGGGCATGGAAGCCGTAATCCATTAACCGCTTGGCAATGTCGTCAACTTCCAGGGCCGCGGTGCGCTTCAGCCCACGCAAATCAAGAATGCATTCATGGGCCACCAGCCCCCCTTCGCCTCGGAACAGCACAGGGAAATGGGCATCCAGGCGACGGGCGAGATAGTTCGCCGACAGCAAAGCCACGGCGGTGGCCTGGCGCAGGCCATGGGGGCCCATCAGCCGCAAATACATCCAGCTGATCGGCAAGATGCCGGCACTGCCCCAGGGCGCGGCTGAGACCGCACTGATCGCTTGATCTCCGCCGCAGGCCGCCAGGGGGTGGCCGGGCAGGAAAGGCAGCAGATGGGTCGCCACACCGATCGGACCAACACCAGGGCCACCCCCGCCATGGGGAATGCAGAAGGTCTTGTGCAGGTTCAGATGACAGACATCTGCCCCAAACGCCCCAGGACGGCAAAGCCCCACCTGGGCATTGAGGTTGGCACCGTCGAGATAGACCTGACCGCCGTGGGCATGCACGCAGTCACAGATGTCCCGGATCCCCGGCTCAAACACCCCATGGGTGGAAGGGTAGGTGACCATCAGGGCCGCCAGATGGTCGGCGTGTTGCTCTGCCTTGGCACGCAGATCGGCCAGGTCAACGTTGCCCTGCTCGTCGCAGGCCACCGCCACCACCCGCAGGCCTGCCATCACCGCACTGGCGGGGTTGGTGCCATGGGCACTGGTGGGAATCAGACACACATCCCGGTGGGCCTCGCCGCGGGACTGATGCCAGGCACGAATGACGAGCAATCCGGCGTATTCGCCCTGGGAGCCGGCATTGGGCTGCAGCGACACGCCAGCAAATCCGGTGAGCGCCGCCAACCAGGTTTCCAGGTCACCCACCATCTGCTGGAGACCCGCCAGCTGCTCGGCTGGCGCAAACGGATGCAAGGCAGCAAACCCGTGCCAGCTCACCGGAGCCAATTCCGCCGCCGCATTGAGCTTCATGGTGCAGCTGCCCAGCGGAATCATGCTGTGCACCAAGGAGAGATCGCGGCTCACCAGGCGCTGGATGTAGCGCAGCAGCTCCGTTTCACTGCGGTACTGATGGAACACCGGCTGCTGCAGCCAGGCCCCCTGGCGCAAGGGAACACCCGGCAAAGCGTCCGCCAAGGCCGCACCGGTGAGACCCCCATCAGCACAACCCTGCGGCAGAGGGAGTGGAGCAACGCCCATGGCCGCAGCCAGGAGCCCCAGCAAGGTCTCCAGCTCCTTGCTGTCGCTGCACTCATCCAGGCTGATGCCGAATCCCTCGGCCTGCTCCGGGGAGGCACCATCAGGCAATACCCGCAGGTTGTAGCCCTGCTCTGAGGCCAGGCGATGCACCACAGGAGCCTGCGGGCAAAGCACGTCGAGGCCGTCGAAACGACACTGCTCGGGCATGGGATAGCCGAGCTGACGCAGGCCACTTTCCAAGTGCTGCCGCAAAACGACCATGCGCTGGGCGATCGCTGCTAGGCCATCGGGGCCGTGATGGACGGCATAAAACGAGGCCATCACCGCCAGCAGCACCTGGGCAGTGCAGATGTTGCTGGTGGCTTTGTCGCGGCGGATGTGCTGCTCTCGGGTCTGGAGCGCCAGACGCAAGGCAGGGTTGCCTTCGGCATCCCGGGACTGGCCAACGATCCGACCTGGCACCTGGCGCTTGAAAGCGTCGCGCGTGGCGAAAAAGGCCGCATGGGGGCCACCCCCGGCCATGGGGACGCCAAAACGCTGCGCACTACCCACGGCAATGTCCGCCCCCAGATCACCCACAGGGGCCATCAACACCTGGGCAAAGGGATCGATCGCCACGGTGGCCAACGCCCCATGGGCATGGGCCTGCTCGATCACCGGCGTGGGATCCCAGAGGCGTCCGCAGCGCCCAGGCAACTGCAGCAACACTCCGAACACATCCGCGTCCCAACGGAAGGCTTGCGGTTCCGCCCGCTCCAGCACCACGCCGAGGGGCTCAGCGCGGGTCTGCAGCACGGCCCAGGTCTGCGGCAGCACAGCAGCGTCCACCAGGAAGCGCTTGGCGTCAGGTCGCTTGCACGCCGCCAAGCTGAGGCCCATCGCTTCGGCCGCAGCAGTGGCCTCATCCAGCAGGGAGGCATTGGCGATCGGCAAGCCCGTGAGCTCGCTGATCAAAGTCTGGAAATTGAGCAGGGCCTCCAACCGGCCCTGGGCAATCTCCGCCTGATAAGGGGTGTAGGCCGTGTACCAGGACGGGTTCTCAAGCACATGGCGCTTGATCAGCGCCGGGGTTGCGGTGTCGTGATAGCCCAATCCGATCAGAGATCGGCGCACCTTGTTGTGGGAACCGATCTGACGCAGCTCTGCCAGGGCCTCAGCCTCCCCGCAACCCAACGGCATCGAGGCCACCGGCGGCTCCGGATCGAGAATCGATGCGGGAACAACCGCTCGCACAAACGTGTCGAGATCGGCAAAGCCGAGGGCCTGCAGCATCGTTTGCTGATCGGCCGCATTCGGGCCGACGTGGCGCTGCACAAAGGGCGAGAACTTGATGGCCGTCTCAGCGGACTGGGGGCGCTGTTCGAGCTGGGTCAAGTCGCTCTCGCGAAGTCAAATGACTTTAAGAACGACCGCTCAGGCTGCGGCCACCTTGGCGGCGTAGGTGACGGAATCCATCAACTCCTCGAGCTGCGCCGCATCGGAAGGACGCACCGCCAGCAGCCATCCCTGGCCATGGGGATCGTTCTGCAGTTCTTCAGGGCTGGCGAGCACCGATTCATTGCACTCCACTACCTCACCGCTCACCGGGGCATACATCTCTTCCACCGCCTTCACCGACTCGACGGTGCCGAAACTGCTCCCGCGGCTCAGGCTGCTGCCCACCTCAGGCAAATCCACAAACACGATGTCGCCCAGCTGATCCACCGCGAATGCACTGATCCCAATGCGAACTAGATCCCCGTCCGCATGGGCGTACTCATGGCTATCGGCGAAGCGAAACTGCTCAGGGAAATCAAAGGCCATGGGGCCGGGAGCGGGCAAACACCTCATCCAGTGTGGGGCAGATCGACAAGTCCTGCTGTGTGCAAAGCCGCCAGGGCGCGCACAAGGGCCAGTTCCACATGGGCGCGATGGGTACCGCCCTGCACATAGAGATTGAAGGGCTCCCGCAACGGAGCATCGGCGGAAAACTCACTGGTGCTGCCATCGATGAACGTGCCGCCGGCCATCACCAGATCACTGGCGTAGCCGGGCATGGATGCAGGCACTGGGTCGAGATAGGAGCCGATGGGGGAGCAGGCCTGAAAGGCCCTGCACACCACCTTGAGAGCCTCCGGATTGCCCAACCGCACGGCCTGAATCAAGTCACTGCGGCCATCAGCGGCCTGAGGCTGCACGGGGAACCCAAGGGTGGAGAAGGTCTCCGCCACCAGGTCGGCACCAATCAACGACTCGGCCACCATCTGGGGGGCCAGAAACAAGCCCTGCAACAAGAGACGATGGAGGTCAAAACCAGTGCCGCCCTCACTGCCGATGCCCGGTGCTGTGAGCCGGCAGCAGGCCTGCTCCACCAGATCGGCCCGGCCCGCCACGTAACCACCACTGGGGGCGATGGTGCCGCCCAGGTTCTTGATCAGCGAGCCGGCCACCAGATCAGCACCCACCTCCGGCGGTTCCTGGGGCTCCACCAGCTCGCCATAGCAGTTATCGACAAAGCAGACGCAGTCGGGCTGGCGGGCGTGGATCCGGGCGCACAGCCGGCCGATCGTCTCCACCGACAACGACGGACGCCAGCTGTAACCGCAGCTGCGCTGGATCAGGATCAAGCGACGCGGCACCGCCAAAGCGGCATCCAGAGCGTCTTCATCCACGGCACCCGATGGCGTGAGCTCCAGTTCGTCGTAAGCAACACCGAACTCCGCCAGAGAACCCTGGCCCTCGCCCCGCAATCCGATCACCTCCTCAAGAGTGTCGTAAGGGCGCCCGGTGATGGACAGCATCCGATCGCCAGGACGAAGCACACCAAACAGGGCCGCCGCAATCGCATGGGTGCCGCTGACGAACTGAAGCCGCACCGCCGCTTTTTCAGCGCCAAGCACGCGGGCAAACACCCGATCCAGCACCTCACGGCCCTGATCACCATGGCCATAACCGGTGAGAGACGCGAAATGCTGGGTGCCGACCCGTTCGGCGGCGAAGGCGTCCAGCACCTTCTCTAACCGTGCAGCAACTGCTGTCGTGCGTGCCTCCGCCTGGGATGCGAGCCGCTCGCGTGCCACCGCCACCAAGGCCCGGGCCCGTGAATGCGCCTCCAGGGAATCGCTCTGTTGAGAAGCCATGGATAGCGCCTGAAATCCGTGCCATTCGCTACATCATGCAGCGCTCTCCTACATTCTTTTCTCCAGCCGACTGTGTTGGCGCCGTGTTTTCACGCGGTCCCAATCCAGGTTCGGTCCGTGGAGATCTCCTTGGTCACAACCACTCCGGCTTCCACCACCTCCGAGCGCGAGCTGCGCATGCGCGCGGCGGTGATGGCCCCCCGAGACCCCTTGCCCCGCAAGCAACGCAAGCTGAAAGGCGGCACCACATCGTTCATGGTGGCGATGCACGTGCTGGCCACCGTGGCGTTGCTGCCGCGGTTCTGGAGCTGGCAGGGCCTTGTTGCCTTCGGGGTTCTGTATTGGGCCACGGTGCTGGGCGTGACCCTCGGATTGCACCGCCTAGTCGCCCACCGCAGCTTCGAGGTTCCCCGCTGGCTGGAACGGGTGCTGGTGGTGATGGGAACCCTGGCCGCCCAGAGCGGACCCATTGACTGGGTCGCTCTGCACCGCCATCACCACAAGTTTTCGGACCAGGCCAACGATCACCACGATGCGGGCCGTGGGTTGTGGTGGAGCCACAGCGAGTGGATGCTCCATGAGATTCCGGCGCTGGAGCACAAGGAACGCTTTGGCGGCGACCTGCTGAGTGATCGCTTCTACGTGTGGCTGGATCGCTGGTTCCTGCTGCTTCAGATCCCTCTGGGCTTAGGCCTCTATTGGTATGGCAACGCCGCCCAGGTGCACGGCGGTGGCCTTGGCCTGGTGCTCTGGGCCATCCCCCTGCGCTTGGTGGTGGTTTATCACGTCACCTGGCTGGTGAATTCCGCCACCCACGCCTTTGGCTATCGCAACTTCGATTGCCCCGATCTCTCTCGCAATTGCTGGTGGGTGGCCGTGCTCTCCTTCGGCGAGGGCTGGCACAACAATCACCATGCTTTCCCCGCCAGCGCCCGTCATGGCCTGCGCTGGTTCGAATTCGACATCACCTGGATGCACATCCGCCTGTTGCAGCGCCTCGGCCTCACCCGCCGCGTGCGTCAGGCCCGCTATCCGGCCTGATCACCAGATCAAGCTCATCCGAGCTTTTCAGCCCTGGGATGCAGTCGACGACTCGGCCGCACCCAGGGCTTTTGCACGGCTGCGCAGCTGGGCGAGAAAGCCCTCCGCACCATTGCGGCCCGAACCACCGAGCGCCTGATGGGCGGCGAACAGATCCAGCAGCTCGCCATCCAACTCTTCAGCGCTGTAGTCACGCATGCCGGCCATCACGGCCGCAAAACGCTCCCGGCGCTGACTCTTGCTCACCGGATAGGCCTCCATCACGGCCTCACGGCAGAACCGCCAACTGCGGCCATCGCAAAGCTGATCAGCCAGGGCCGCACTCAAGGCACCCGCTTCCTCAGCGTCGATGCGCCAGTCGAACCCAGGCGGCAACGCGGCCAAGCCAACAAAGATCTCGAACAACGCTCCAGCCCCCAGAGGCTGACCGGCTGCATTGACCAACGGGGCATGGCCATCGGCCAGCACCTGAAGCAACTCGGGATGCACCTCCTGCAAGCGCTCACGAATCGGATCCAGACCGGCCAACAACACGGCATTGGCTTGACCAAGGGCGAGGAACACCTCAGGCCCTGGGGCCGCGAGCTTGCCGTTGCGCAGGTTGGAGATCTGGGAGTTGTGAACACGGCCGAGATCAAGCGCTTCCGCCAAGGCCGGCAGCACCTTGTGGGACCAGCCATTGCGCTCATGCCAGACGTGCACCAGATGCGCCATGGCCCGGCGCCCATCCGCCAGCCGATCCCGGTAACCCTTGGTCACACAATCAGAGCTAGAACCAGAAGTCGTCACTTGATACGAATCCTTATCGCGTATACTTTTGGAAAAGCGATCGGATTAGAGATGACATCCAGCGTGATCACAGCGCCTTCTCCACCGAGCAGGCCTGCAGCTTCGCACGAGGCTTTGAAGCTTGCCGCCCTGCTGCACCAGCCGCGCAAAGGGCACATGGCCGTGCAACCCGATCAGGCCAAGCGCTGGGGGACGATCGGATTCATGATCACGATCCATGCTTTGTCGATCGTGGCCCTGCTGCCGCAGTTCTGGAGCTGGCAAGCCGCCAGCGCCCTGACCATTCTGTATTGGGTCACCGCCTGCCTGGGGGTGACGATCGGCTACCACCGCCTGCTATCACACCGTTCCTTCAGGGTTCCCACCTGGCTGGAGCGCTTCTTCGCCACCTGCGGCGCCCTCAGCTGCCAGCACGGCCCCATCGACTGGGTCGGCCTGCATCGCCACCACCACAAGTTTTCCGATACGGATGCTGATCACCACAACAGCTATCGCGGCTTCTGGTGGAGCCACATGGGCTGGATGCTCCAACCGATCCCAGCCATGCAGGCTGTACCGCGACTGAGCGGCGACCTGGTCAGTGATCCCTATTACCGCTGGCTGAACAGCTATTTCCTGCTGCTCCAGCTCCCCCTTGGCCTGCTCCTGTTCTGGATCGGCAGCGCCACCGGTGCAGGCGGCTGGGCGATGGTGCTCTGGGGCATCCCCCTGCGCCTGGTGCTCGTCTATCACGTCACCTGGCTGGTGAACTCCGCCACCCACTGCTGGGGCACGGTGGCCTACGACAGCGGTGACGCCTCCCGCAACAACAAATGGGTGGCTGCTCTCACCTTCGGCGAGGGCTGGCACAACAACCACCACGCCTTCCCCCATTCAGCGCGCCATGGCCTCCAGCCCGGACAGATCGACCTCACCTGGCAACACATTCGCCTGATGCGGGCCCTGGGGCTGGCCAGCCAGATCCGGCTGCCGGTCGCATCGTAAAGTTGCCGACTGCTAATTAGACGTCGTAAGGATCGTTCCCATGGCCAAGCGCGTACAAGTCGTTCTGAATGAGGACGTCCTCAGCCTCGGCCGGGACGGTGACCTGGTGGAAGTGGCCCCCGGCTATGCCCGCAACTTCCTGCTTCCCTTCGGCAAAGCCGTGCCCGTCACCCCTGCCGTGATGAAGCAGGTGGAGCACCGCCGCGCCAAGGAAGCCGAGCGTCAGGCCGCCCTGAAGGAAGAGGCTGTGGCCTTCCGCACAGCCCTCGACACCATTGGTCGCTTCACTGTCAAGAAGCAGACCGGTGACGACGACGTGCTGTTCGGCACCGTGACCAACGGTGACGTGGCCGAGGCCATCGAAGCCGCCACCAAGAAGGAAGTGGATCGCCGCGACATCACCGTGCCCGACATCCACCGCACCGGTAACTACAAAGTCAGCGTCAAGCTGCACACCGAAGTCACCGCTGAGATCAACCTGGAAGTGGTCAGCTACTGATCCAATCCTTCTTTAGGCCTTTCTTTGAGGCCGTCACAACCCACTCTGACGCCTGCTCCTGGGTGCGTCAGAGTGGGTTTTCGCTTCTTGATCGGCCGACCCCATGGTGACCGCCCCCTTCGCTGAATCCGGTGGCGAGTCCGCTGAAGCAGGCCGGAAGGGCTTCGGCAAAGGTCGCCAACGGGATGAGCCCAACTTTGAGGCCCTACCCGATTCCGTTCCGCCCCAGAACCTGGAGGCGGAGGAAGCGGTGCTGGGCGGCATCCTGCTCGATCCCGACGCCATCGGCCGGGTGGCTGACGTGCTGCAGCCCGAGGCCTTCTACCTCAATGCGCACCGGGAGATCTTCCGCACCGCGGTGATGCTCCACAGCCAGGGAAAACCCACCGACCTCACGGCGATGACCGCCTGGCTGGCGGACACCGGCTCCCTGGAAAAAGTGGGTGGCAGCACCCGCCTGGTGGAACTGGTGGAACGGGTGGCGTCCACCGCCTCGATCGAGCAGGTGGCCCGCCTGGTGATGGACAAGTTCCTGCGGCGCCAGTTGATCCGCTCGGGCAATGAGGTAATTCAGCTGGGCTTCGATCAGAGCCTGCCGATGGAACAGGTGCTGGACAAGGCCGAGCAAACGATCTTCGCCATCAGCCAGGAGAAACCCACCAAAGGGCTCACCCCCACAGCGGAAATCCTCACCAGCACCTTCAACGAGATCGAAAGCCGCTCTCTGGGCACCTCGGTCGCGGGCATCCCGGTGAACTTCTACGACCTGGATGCGATGACCCAGGGCCTGCAACGCAGCGACCTGATCATCGTGGCCGGACGCCCGGCCATGGGGAAGACCTCGATCGTGCTCAACCTGGCCAAGAACGTGGCCCAGCTCCACGACCTGCCGGTGTGCGTGTTCTCCCTGGAGATGAGCAAAGAGCAGCTCACCTACAGGCTGCTGTCGATGGAAGTGGGCATCGAAGCCGGCCGGCTGCGCACCGGCCGCCTGCAGCAGGAGGAATGGCCCCTGCTCGGCCAGGGCATCAACACCCTGGGGCAGATGCCGATCTACATCGACGACAAACCCAACTCCGGCGTGCTGGAGATGCGCTCCCTTTGCCGCCGCCTGATGGCGGAACAAGGCAAGGAACTGGGGCTAGTGGTGATCGACTACCTGCAGTTGATGGAAGGCTCCAGCTCCGACAACCGGGTGCAGGAGCTGTCGCGCATCACCCGAGGCCTCAAGCAGATGGCCCGCGAACTGAACGTGCCGGTGATCGCCCTTTCCCAGCTCAGCCGCGGCGTGGAGTCACGCACCAACAAACGCCCGATGTTGAGCGACCTGCGGGAATCGGGCTCAATCGAGCAGGACGCTGACCTGGTGCTGATGATCTACCGCGACGAGTACTACAACCCGGAAACACCCGATCGGGGCATCACCGAAGTGATTCTGACCAAGCACCGCAACGGCCCGGTCGGCACCGTGAAACTGCTGTTCGAGCCGCAGTTCACCCGCTTCCGCAACCTGGCGGCCTGAACCCAGAAACCCTCCCATGTGGATCGGTCGAATTCTGCTTTTCGGTGTTGGCTCGTCCTACGTCGCCCGCTGGGTTCTCAGTCCGCAGCGCCATCGCAACTACGTGGCTGGTTGGCTCAAGGCCTTACGCAAAACCACCGGCTGGCTACCGCGGGGGCGCCATAAGATCCGCCGCTTTGGCCGCAGAACCTTTGTCTCCACCCTGAGCCACTCGAATCGACGCTGTAGTCGCTCACAGAAAAACTGACTGCGCAGGAGGTGCCGAGTTGCCGCGCTGCGTGATCAAACACAATCGCGTACGCATGGGCTCACCATTGCGAACAGTCCGGCACGCAAACAGCAAAAGTCCCAATACATCTTTGGCTTGTCGGTGATCCAGTTGGACAGCACGTTTTCCAGCTGTCAGGGCTTGCAGGAGCTGTTCGGCCCGCTTTCTCCCGATCTTGTGGCTCTGCAGATGAGCCGCGGACCATTGCTGGGTCGACTGCGCGTCTTTCACCTCGGCGCGATTCGCTTCAATCTGCTGGAAACCAACCAAAGCCTGTTTCTCAGCGGAACCCGCCGACCGAAACCCTGCACGGTGGCCATCCCTCTGGAGAAGACCCACGCGTCATCCCCTTACCGGGCGCAAGGTATTCCTGTGGAGTGGCCAGCCCTGATGGGATACAACCGCCACCTCACCGACTTTGATCTGAAGCTGCCTGCCGGTGCCCGTCTGGCCACGATCGTGATTGACAAGGAAGGGCTTCTGGAGCACCTGGAGCGCCAAGGAGGAAGCCAGCGCACCCTGGAACGCTGGGAGGGCACCAATCAACTGGAACTGCTGCCGGAATTGCAGCAACGCTTGCAAAGTCAGCTCAACCAACTGATCCATCGCGATGCACAGGGATGGCATCCCGAAGACCCCGATCAACTGATCGACAACGTGATTCGCTGCTTTGAAGAGTCCAAGGCACGCACAAAGCTGATTGCCAAACGGGAGGCACGCCATGAAGCCGCCATCGACCTTCTGCACTGGTGCGACAAGAACCCAACGAAGACGGTCACTGTTGAAGCACTCAGCGCTGAACTCTTCCAATCCCGAACATCCTTGTTCAAAGGATCCAAGGAGCATTTCGAACAGACACCCCTGGAGTTACAACGCTCCGTGCGCATGGACCGCGTCCGGCAACTGCTGCTGGACCCAATGCGTCGCACCAGCAAAGGCCTCAGCGGGGTGGGAGACACTGCCGCATCGATGGGCTTCACCAGCCGCAGCCACTTCGCTCGGCGTTATCAAGAGCAATACGGAGAACACCCGCAAGACACACTCGCCAACGGCCTTAAGGGCAGCACTTGATCCAGGCGCAATCAATGCGGACAAGCGGCTGCACCAGCAATAAGCCTGCAAAAAACTGCAGGAGGCGGGAAAACGCCTTAGAGCAGGAGCGCCGAAAATGTAGCCCAGAGCACACAACTAGCAGCGCAAACCGCAATCGCGCACAAATGGGCTCTTTGAACCACCAAAAGAAGGAATGAACTTGGCACGGTGATTCTGAGAATTCAATGAGACGTGTCCGGCCGAGGACAGCCAGCCAGCAAACCAAGAAGGGTTGCGGTGCCAGAGCCCCCCGCACTGAGGCCTGAATGCGCCCCTCTAAGTCAAGCCACAATCGTTATCGCGCCAGGGCTAGAGCTTCCAGCATTACGAGCTGGTCTTGACGTCTTCACACTGCCCAACGGCTCAGGCTCTCATCCGCTCAACACGATTGGGGAGGCCATCAGCCAGCAACGCAGCCAAGGCAAGCCCTTAAGAGCGCTACACCTGGTTGCTCATGCCAACGGCAATGGCATCCAGCTCGGTGACCAATGGATCGACACTCCAACACTGGATCGCTTTGCCCCAGAGCTCAGCAAGTGGCAAATCGACACCCTGGTGCTGTGGTGTTGCGAAATCGGGAACAACAAAACATTCCTCACAACGCTTGAAAAGCTGACATCAGCTGATGTCTTTGCCACACCCAAAAGACTTGATCGAAACGCAAGTTTCGTCACCAACAGGGGCAACGCAAAACACAATCTCACTGAGCTCGTTGAACCCGAAGCACTAGCAAGCTGGGAGGGAAACCTCAGCTGGATGCAACTAGGCGACGGCATTGAAGGTTACAGAAAACATATACAAACAGGTGCGTCAGTCGCCTTATCGAGCGATGGCAACCGCTTTATCACGGGAGCATCAAAAGATTGGGCGCCCGGGAAGCGGCAAGGGAGCGCGTTTGTCTATGAACGCAACGGAACTGGCTGGAGCCAACTGGGCAACAAAATCAATGGAGAGAACAAGCAGGATTTATTTGGCGATCAAGTCAGCATGTCTGCCGATGGCAGCCGAATCGCCATCGGCGCGTTCTACGGAGACAATGATCCCTACATTCACAATTCAGGGAACGTACGGGTATTCGAGCTAACGGGCGACACCTGGACCCAACTAGGCCAGACGAGCGACATTAAAGGCGACTGGAAGAACCAACGGCTTGGCAGATCCCTCGTCTTGTCAGGAGACGGGAATACCATTGTTGCGACATCAATTAATCACAGAAATGGAAGAGGGTTCGCCTATATCTACGGCTGGACAGGGTCAAACTGGCAGAAAAAAGGATCCAGAGAGGGAAAAGCAGGATTCATCGAGGGAACGCAAAAGAAAGAGCAGTCAGGCAAAGCATCGGCAATCTCTTACGACGGCACAGTCGTCGCAATCGGCAGCGTTTCATATGTCAACCACAACGAAAAAAACAAACAAAAGGTCGGCCGAGTCAGGGTTTTTGAACTCATCGATGGAGAGTGGATGCAGCGCGGAGCTGATATCGTTGGAGACATCAAAAATGGACAAAGCGGCTGGTCAATCTCCCTCTCCAACGACGGCAATACACTGGCAGTTGGAGCACCCTTTGCGAACAGCAGCTCAGGCTATGCAGCCACCTATCACTACAACGCAAATGAAACCGATAACAACCTAAAATGGGAGAAGTCGGCAACACTGACAGGCGCAAAAAACAGCCTCTATGGAGGCGCTATTGACCTCTCGGGAGATGGTTCAACACTCATCGTCTCAGCTAATCAAGCCTGGGGCGAGAATGGCGAAACACACGCTGGCGCTGTTTATGTCTATGAATTAGCCAACAACAGGAACGATGCTGGAGAACGCTACTGGGAAAAGATAGGCACAAGGATTCCAGGTGAAGCGAGCAACAACAAATTGGGGATGGGTTCCTACAGCATCGCCATCAACAGTGACGGAAGCACAATTGCTCTGGGTTCCCGACAACATGATGGCGCGGCTGGGGCAGACACAGGCCAAGTCAGAGTCTTTACGAAATCTGGTCTCACGATCACTCAAACCGGCACCACCTCAGGGGATCATCTCCTCACCACAGAAGCGGGCGGTTCTTCGTCGTTCTCCGTCGTCCTTGACGCTGAACCCACCGATGATGTTGTGGTCACCATCACTGGTGACGACGCCTCCGAATTCTCACTCAGTTCCTCATCACTCACCTTCACCGCCGCCAACTGGGACACACCCCAAACCATCACCGTCACGGGCGTTGATGACAACGCCACCGATGGCAACATCACCACCACGCTCACCGCCACCGCATCCAATACAGGCGGCTTCTCAGGCAACGAGCAAGCATCCACAACCGTCATCACCACAGACAACGACATTGCCGGCATCACCCTTACCAAAACCGGCAACACCTCAGGTGATCACCTCCTCACCACAGAAGC
>CAXQPR010000101.1:0-128096 GCA_964225855.1 Salipiger bermudensis
CCTGAGTGCAGCCGGCAGCCATAAAAAAAGCCCCCGCTGCTGCGGGGGCCGGCTGATCACTCGGCTGCTGAATCAGGCAGCGGCGAAGTTGGCAGCCACGAAGTCCCAGTTCACCAGCTTCTCGAGGTAGGTGGTGATGTAGTCGGGGCGGCGGTTCTGGTAATCCAGGTAGTAAGCGTGCTCCCAGACATCCATGGTGAGCAGAGCCTTCTGGCCGTGGGCCAAAGGCAGATCAGCGTTGGCGGTCTTGGTCACCTTGAGGGTGCCGTTGTCGAGCACCAGCCAGGCCCAGCCACTGCCGAACTGGGTGGCGCCGGCGGTCTTGAACTGCTCGACGAAAGCGTCGTAGCTGCCGAAGTCAGCGTTGATCTTCTCGAGCAGAGCACCGCTGGGCTGGCCACCGCCACCAGGCTTCATGCACTGCCAGTAGAAGCTGTGGTTCCAGACCTGGGCTGCGTTGTTGAACACACCGGCCTTGCTGGCATCACCGGCCACGGCGGTGATCACATCTTCCAGGCTCTTGCCGTCGAGCTCAGTGCCTTCAATCGCCTTGTTCAGGTTGGTGACGTAGGCGTTGTGGTGCTTGCCGTGGTGGAACTCCAGGGTGGAGCGGGAGATGTGGGGCTCCAGCGCATCCAGGGAGTAAGGCAGCTGGGGAAGGGTATGGGCCATGAGGAGGGCGTTCAGCGGCGGGATCCTAACGAGAGCTCCGCCGCCTTAGCCCCACAAAGGGGGATCAGCCCTTCACTTCGAGAAGTTCGACCTCGAAGATCAAGGTGGCGTTGGGAGGAATCACGCCACCAGCACCACGGGCGCCGTATCCCAGATCAGGGGGAATCACCAGCTTGCGCTTACCGCCCACCTTCATGCCCTGAACACCTTCATCCCAACCCTTGATCACGCGGCCGGCACCAAGGGGAAAGCTGAAGGGGGTGCCGCGGTCGTAGCTGGCGTCGAACTGACTGCCGTCTTCAAGGGTGCCGCGGTAGTGGACGACAACCGTCTGACCGGCGCTGGCCTCAGCACCGCTACCCACCTCGAGATCAGTGATGCGCAGGCCGCTGGCAGTGACCTGGGGTTTCTCAACATCGATCGGTCCGCCAAGGGCGGATGCATCGGCCTGGTTGGAATCGGCTGCCATGGCAAAAAGAGTGGGGTTGGGGTCCTCAGGATCCAGCTCCATCGGAGCGGACTGGGTGGTCTGGGGCGCACTGTTGCTGGTCGCCACGGCCTGAACGGCAGCGGAGCTGGCAGCAGGTTGGGCGGCCACCACAGTGGATGGAGCCACGATCTGGCTGACCAGAGCCACTACCAGGCAGGCCACGCAGACCGCGGAGCTGATCAAAATGTCGCGCACGGTGCTCTGCAGTTCGAGACCGAGGGATTCTGGCAGGTTTAGTCCTGGCGATCTCGCTGGCGCAATTGCTGCTCCAAACGGTCAATGCGACCCCGAAGTTCATCCAGCTCCCTCTGGCTGGCCAGGCCAAGATCCTGCAGCAGGTTGTCGCGGTTGCGTTCCAGGTTCCGCCCCATTTGCTGCTCAAGCTCCGGGGTGTCGCCGCGCAGAGCCTTGAGCACGTCATCCACCAACGCCGAAGCATGACTGGGGTCGAGGCGACCGCTGCTGACCCATTCCTGGGTGACGTAGCGAAGACGATCGCCCACGAGAGTGGTGGTGCCGAGGCCCCGCAGAAGCAACTGCTGCAGTGGGTTGGCGCTCTCCATGGCCGCTCTCTGATCGCTGTTGGCTTCAGGATGGCCCCACGACCCACCTCTGACCATGGGCAATGACCGATCCCTGGCATCACTGCAGGGCATGGCCGGTGGCACCCTGGCTGGGCTTGCGCTGAGCGCTCCGGAGTGGTGTCCTTCAGGGCCGTGGCTGATGCTGCCGGCCCTTGCCCTGCTCTGGTCAGCAGCCCGTCGACCTGTCACGGCCGGTGTCTGGGGCGGCGTGGCCGTGTTGGTGAGTCATCGCTGGCTGCTGGGACTGCATCCGCTGATGTGGATTGGTGTGCCTGCTCCCTTGAGCCTGCCGGTGGCCATGGGGGTTTGGTTGGCCTGTGCCACAGCGGCGGCAGCACTGGTGGCGGGCTGGGCCCAACTGGCGCGTTGGAGCCAGCGGTCACGATGGAGCACGGCCTTGCTCATGGCCTGCCTGTGGGGGTTGGGGGAAGTGGTGCTGGCCCAAGGTCCCCTGTTCTGGATCGGTGTGGGGGGCAGCGTGGTCCCCGCCGATCCGCTGCTGGCGGGGTTCGCCCGCTGGGTCGGGGCGGGAGGACTGGCCGCGCTTCAGCTCCTGGGGGGATGGTGGCTCTGGCAGCTGACCCAACAACCACCGCTGCAGCGGAAAGGCTGGATGGCTCTTGGTCTGGGTGCGGTGGTTGTTGCCCACGGCTGGGGTTGGTGGAGCCTCCGCCCAACGGAGACAGCAGCAACGGCATCACCGAAGCTGATCCGCATGGCGTTGTGGCAACCGGCCTTGCCGACGCGCGAAAAGTTCAACCCTGCCCAACAGCAACGCTTGCCTGGACGGCTGCAGGATGTCCTGGAGAGGGCCGCCGCCAACGGGGCCGACGGGTTGGTGGCACCGGAAGGCACTCTGCCTTTGCAAGGCGAACTGCTCGAGCCAGCACCACTGCCCTTGCTCACCGGTGGCTTCCGCTGGCAGCGCGGACAACAGCGCAGTGCTTTGCTCCTGGTGAACTCCGGTGAACGGCGGCCTTCACTTGGCCTCGACAAACACCGGCTGGTTCCGCTTGGGGAATGGATTCCCTCCTGGTTTGGCTCCGCCGCGGGGCTCTCCGCCGTGGGCGGGATTGAACCGGGAGACGCCTCACGCCTCTGGCCGGGGGCTGGCCCCAAGGCAGCCGTCGCGATCTGCTACGAGCTCAGTGATGGGGCAGCTTTGGCCAAAGCCGTTGCGGGCGGAGCCGAGTGGCTGCTCACAATCGCCAATCTGGATCCCTATCCAGAACTGCTGCAACGACAGTTTTTGGCGCTGGCGCAGCTCCGGTCCATGGAGACGGCCCGTCCCTTGCTGAGCGCAGCCAACACCGGCCCGACGGGCATGGTCTCTGCAGAAGGAACAGTGCTGCAGCACCTGCCGCCCATGCAGCCCGGATTGATGATCAGCGCTCTGGAGCCCCAACAACAACTAACGCCCTACGTGCGCTGGGGTGAGCGCCCCCTGTGGCTGCTGCTGATGGCAACGGTGATCGTTCGCGTCAAGCAACGGGGGGTTGGATCAGGCCGCCCCCAAGGACCCGTTCCCCGTCGTAAAACACGGCCGCCTGGCCCGGAGTAATCGAAAACTGGGGTTCGTCAAACTGCAGCTGGCAGCGATGGGGCCGCCCGCCCGCCGCGTCAGCATCCGTGGCAGGCACCACCTCCAACCAGGCCCCCACCGGTTGACTGCGGTAACGCACCTGCACCTCCACCCGACAACGCGCACCCTGTGCAGGTGAAGCCATCGACACCCAGTTCACCGCCCCCACCAAGCAACGGTCCGTGCCGGCTTCGGCGCGGGTGGCCACCACCACCCGATTCATGGCGGCATCCAGGCGCACTACATGCAAGGGTTCTCTCCAGGCCACCCCGAGCCCTTTGCGCTGACCGATCGTGAAGTGCTCAATGCCGTCGTGCTGACCGACCACGGTGCCATCCAGCAACACAATTTCGCCATCGCGCGGGGGCAGATAGGTGTCGAGGAAGGCCCGCATGGAGCCGTGATGATCCGCGAGGCACAGGTCCTGACTTTCTGGTTTCTTGGCGGTGCGCAATCCGAAGCGCTCCGCCTCCAGACGGGTGTCTGGCTTGGTCAGTTCACCGAGCGGGAACACCAGCCTCCCCAAAGCATCCTGGGGAAGGTCATAGAGAAAATAGCTCTGATCCTTGCGCTGATCCAGACCGCGCAGAAGCTGATGACGGCCGTTGTCGCTGTGATCAGCGTGGCGAACCCTGGCGTAATGCCCGGTCGCGATGCGATCGATCGAACGTTCGCGTTCCGCCCAAGCCAGCATCGGGCCGAATTTCACCTCACGGTTGCAGCGTGAACAGGGCAACGGTGTGACCCCTTCGGCGTAGCCATCCACCAAAAACTGAACGATCTGTTCCTTGAAGTGCTCGCGGAAATCGACCACGTGGTGGGGCACGCCCAGTTGCTCACAAATTCCGGCCGCATCCACAAGGCCTTCGGCGCAACAGGCGCCCTTGCCGCTCATCAGCCACAGGGTGAGACCTTCCACCTCCCAACCGGCTTCCACCAGCAGCGCTGCGGTGAGTGAACTGTCAACGCCACCGGAAAGCCCCACGGCCACCCGGTGCTCGCCCGGCCACTGGCGCAGACGTTCCAGGGCCTGCGCACCGGCAGGGGTGGCGGGGTGGGCGCTGCTGGCCGATGGGGCGGGCATGGTGGATTCGGGCGGCATGGGCGGCACCGCTGGATCTCTCCATAGTGAGGTCCCGGCTGTCTGAGCATGTCCTGGCCTTGCATTGATGCCGATCACTGCCTGGTGAGCACGGCCGAGATGGTGGCGCTGGAAGAGGAGTGGCTGGCCAGCGGTCTGCCGGTGCCGGCCCTGATGGAGAAGGTGGGGCTGGCGATGACGGCCTGGTGTTTGGCACGCCGGGAGCTGCTGGCCAATGGGGTGCTTGTGCTGGTGGGGCCTGGCCACAACGGAGGGGATGGTCTGGTGGTGGCGCGCGAGCTGGCCCAGGCCGGGATCGCAGTACGGATCTGGTGCCCCCTGCCCCTGCGCCAGCCCCTGACGCAGGAGCATCACCGCCACCTGCGCTGGCTCAACATTCCCGAACTGCAGTGCAGTCCCGATCCCAGCGATCCAGCGCTGTGGATCGAAGCGCTGTTTGGACTGGGGCAAAAACGCGCCCTACCGCAGGAGCTGGCTGAGCTTTTGAAGCAGCGCCAACGGCACCAGCCCGGCCGGCTGATCAGCCTCGATCTACCGGCAGGGCTGGATGGCGACAGCGGCCGGCCGCTTGACGGCGCCGCCGCCGTGGCCCAAGCGACGCTCACGGTGGGGTTGGTGAAACGCGGACTGGTGCAGGACGCAGCCCTGGAGCATGTGGGCGACGTGCATCGCATCAACGCCGGAGTGCCCGAGCGCCTTCTGGATCGCTTCCGAGCCCAACCGGTGCTGCAGGTGCGTGCAGCCGATCTGGCCACGCTGCCGCAGCCGAAGCATGCGAGGGCTGCCATGAAATACCAACGTGGTCGCTTGCTGGTGGTGGCAGGAAGCGAGCGCTATCGCGGTGCCGCCCTGCTCGCCCTCGAAGGAGCACAGGCCAGTGGAGCCGGCAGTGTGCAAGCCGCCGTGCCGGAATCGCTGGCCTCCGGCCTGTGGCAGCCGCTGCCGGAGCTGGTGCTGGCAGCGGCTTTGCCCAGTGATCCATCCGGTGGCCTGCTCTGGGGTGACTGGCTGAACAACCATGACCTTCAGCGACTCGATGCCGTGCTGCTGGGGCCTGGACTGGGGAGAAACCAGAGCCCCTGGGACCATCAAGCCGATCGTTTACAGGCATTTCCGGGCTTGCTGGTGCTGGATGCCGATGGTCTGAATCAACTGGCGGCATCAAGCACGGGATGGCGCTGGATCACCCAGCGGGAAGGACCCACCTGGATCACCCCCCATGCCGGCGAATTCCAACGCCTCTTTCCGAGCATCCCGCTGGATCAACCCCTGGAGGCCGCCCGCTCAGCGGCTCTCTGTTCAGGCGCAACAGTGCTGCTGAAAGGAGCCCACAGCGTCGTCGCCGCACCCAATGGCATGGTTCACCAACTGATCAGTGGCGATCCGGCCACGGCCCGCACAGGCCTGGGCGATGTGCTCGCTGGTTTCGCCGCAGGCTGGGGAGCCCGCGCCATCGCCGCTCCACGTTCCAGCCAGGAGCTGACGACCATGCTCACCGGGGCGGCTTTGTTGCACGGCGAAGCAGCACGACGCTGCCATGGGGCGACCACGGCACGAAGCGTGGCCACACAACTGGCTGATCTGCTGCGAGAACAGGAGTCTTGCAACAACGCTGAAGCGTGATCAACAGTCAGTGAAGGCTCATTTGTTGCAGCAGATCACAGGAGTTTTGTGTCGTTTTGAAAGCACGAATCTGAAGGGTTGCTGAAAACACATCGCGGCTTTGGAAATCCATAGGAAAGTTTTGCCATCGATGTTCCGTCGGAGATCACCATGGCCTCTCTCGCAGCCGGTCTTGCTGACTCTCAGCGCCGCCGAAGTAGTGATCCGATCAGTTGGTACCTCGCCACGATCGGACGTATTCCTCTGCTCACTCCGGCGGAAGAAATTGAACTGGGGAATCAAGTTCAACAGTTGATGACCCTGACGCAGGACGGCACCATCCCGACCGATAGCGATCAATTCAGCTCGAAAGATCGCCGCATCATCCGAGTCGGCCGGCGCGCCAAGGAACGCATGATGAAGGCGAATCTTCGCCTGGTGGTGAGTGTCGCCAAGAAATATCAAGGCAAAGGTCTTGAATTGCTCGACCTGGTTCAAGAAGGGTCCCTTGGCCTTGAGCGCGCGGTGGAGAAATTTGACCCAACCCGTGGTTACAAATTCTCCACGTATGCCTTTTGGTGGATCCGCCAAAGCATGACCCGGGCCATTGCCTGCCAGTCACGCACCATTCGTCTTCCCGTTCACCTCAGCGAGCGACTCACCACGATTCGCAAGGTGAGCCTCGATCTGGCCCACAAGCTCGGTGCCATGCCCTCCCGGCTTGAGATTGCCGAGGCCATGGAGATGCCCCTCGAGGAACTCGACTCTCTGCTGCGTCAGGCCCTGACCACCAGCAGCCTCGATGCCCCTGTGAATGGCGAGGAAGGCCGCAGCTTCCTTGGCGATCTGATCGCTGACAATTCCAGCGACGAACCCTTGGCCAAGGTGGAACAGAGCATCCACCACGAGCAATTGGGACGCTGGCTCAGCCATCTCAGCGACCAGGAACAGCACGTGCTCAACCTGCGCTTCGGGCTCAATGGCAATGAACGCCACACACTGGCTGAGATTGGCCGTTTGCTCGAAGTGTCGCGGGAGCGCATCCGGCAAGTGGAACTGAAGGCTCTGCGCAAATTGCGTAATCTCACCCGTCGGGTGCCGCCTCAGTTCTGATCCGCACAACGTCTCAAACCCATTGATCTGAGACGTTGTGCTGGGGGCTTCTCAGTCTTCCGCCCAGATGTAGCGGGTGAGCTCGGAGCCGTCGGGCTCTGGAGCGCTGAGGGCGAAGTCAACGCTGTCTTGCACTTCAGCGTCGATCTCTTTTTCGATCGTGCGCAGGTCATCAGTGGTGGCCAGACCCGCCGACACCAGATCACGCTCGAGAGCCTTGATCGGATCACGCTGAGCCCAGAACTGCTTTTCCTCCTCGGCACGCAGTTCATCTGGGTCGGCCAGGGAGTGGCCACGGAAGCGGTAGGTGAGGCACTCCAGCAAGGTGGGACCTTCGCCAGCACGGGCTCGCGCCACGGCGCGCTCGGTGGCAGCGCGCACGGCCAGCACGTCCATGCCATCCACTTCTTCTCCAGCCATGCCGAAGGCACCGGCTTTGCGCCAAATCTCCGGCTCACTGGTGGCACGGTTGTGGTCCATACCGATGGCCCACTTGTTGTTTTCCACCACAAAAATGATCGGCAGCTTCCAGAGCTGCGCCATGTTCAGGCACTCATAAAACTGACCGATGTTGCAGGTGCCATCGCCGAAGAATGCAGCTGTGACCGCATCACTGCCCGCTTCACCGAGGGCATCACGCTTGTAGCGGCTGGTGAAGGCAGCACCCAGTGCAACGGGAATGCCCTCACCGATAAAGGCGTAACCGCCGAGCAGATGGTGCTCCTTGGAGAACAGGTGCATCGAGCCACCACGCCCTTTGCTGCAACCCGTTTCCTTGCCGAAAAGCTCACTCATCACCTCGCGGGCGGGCACCCCTGCGCTCAGGGCATGCACGTGATCGCGGTAAGTGCTGCAGAACCAGTCGTGCTGGCGCTTCATCGCACCGATCACACCGGTGCTGACAGCTTCCTGACCGTTGTAGAGGTGCACGAAGCCGAACATCTTGCCCCGGTAATACATCTCGGCGCACTTGTCTTCGAAGCGCCGACCCAGGGTCATGTCGCGATACAACGCCAGGCCGGTGTCCCGGTCAATCGAGGCGCGGCTGGCGGTCACCAGGCTGGAAAGACGCTCCGCATGGGCACCCGTGAGGCCTCCGCCTGCTGCCATCTGCTGGGTTTCCATCGCGATGTCCTGGCCCATGACACGCCACTCATTGACATCCGACTGTAAGGGGCAGCGGATGATCAATGGGCAA
This sequence comes from Salipiger bermudensis, assembly GCA_964225855.1. Lineage (GTDB taxonomy): Bacteria > Cyanobacteriota > Cyanobacteriia > PCC-6307 > Cyanobiaceae > Synechococcus_C. The sequence goes on from CAXQPR010000101.1 coordinate 8,344, forward strand.
AAACCCTTGTTCTGCCTACAGTCTGCAGCCAACAGACCGACCGAGAATTCAGGTGGAATTGCCGATCGATCATTTCCGACTGCTGGGCGTCAGCCCTTCTGCCGAGGCGGAAACAATGCTGCGCACGCTGCAGCTGCGCATCGATCGGCCACCCACCCAGGGATTCACCCATGAAGCCCTGCAGCAGCGCGCTGAATTGTTGCGGCTCTCCGCCGACCTGCTCACCGATCCAGCGCGGCGGCGGGATTACGAGGCGGCCCTCCTTGCGCTTGGCCAGGAGCATCCCGGCGAAACCGCCGGCCTCGACCTTTCATTTACGCGTGAACTGGCCGGGCTGATTCTGCTCTGGGAAGCAAGTGCACCCCACGAGGCCTTCCAGCTTGCGCGCCAAGCCCTGCAGCCCCCCCAGGCACCAGCACTGGGGAGCAACCGTGAGGCCGATCTGGCCCTGCTCGCTGCCCTGGCCTGCCGCGATGCATCCCGCCAGGACCAGGAAAGCCGTCGCTACGAATCCGCTGCGGGCCTGCTCACCGAAGGCATGCACTTGCTGCAGCGGGTCGGGAAACTGGCCGATCAACGCCAGGCCATGGAGCAAGAGCTCCTGCAACTGGCCCCCTACCGCGTGCTGGACCTGCTCAGCCGCGACCTGGCCGAACAAGTGGCCCGTCAGCAGGGCCTTGAGATGCTCGACCAGCTGGTGACAGAGCGGGGGGGGCTTGAGGGCACCGCCTTCAGTGAAGACAGCGGTGGGTTGAGCCAGGGGGAGTTTGAGCTTTTCTTCCAACAGATCCGCCGTTTCCTGACCGCACAGGAGCAGCTTGATCTCTACAAACGCTGGCAACGCAACGGTTCCAGCGATGCCGCCTTCCTGCAGGTGATGGCTCTCACCGCGGCAGGCTTCTCCCGGCGCAAACCTGAACGACTGGACGAAGCCCGTCAGCAGTTGAGCCAGCTCACGATCGATGGCCTGGACCTGCTCCCACTGCAGGGTTGTCTCGATCTGCTGCTGGGGGATGTGGATCGAGCGCAGAACCGCATGCTGGCGTCCGCGGATCACGATCTGCAGCAATGGCTGCTCAAGCATCCGGGTGACGACCTGGCAGCCCTCTGTGACTACTGCAGGGCCTGGCTGAAGCGGGATGTGCTGCCGGGATTCCGCGATGTGGATGCGGAAGCGGTGGATCTCGAAGCCTGGTTCGCTGACCGGGATGTGCAGGCGTTCGTCGAGCGCCTGGAACGGATCGAGGGCCGTCAGCTGACCCAATCCAGCCCAACAAGCCTGGCCACCGCCATGGGCGACGACACGCTGCCGGCTTTTCCCCTCGATCCGGACGGCACCTTGCCGCTACCGCTCTCCGATGCCGCCCTCGGCCTGGCCGCAGACGGGAACCCAGGTCCAGCACAACCAACCGAGGCCGCAGGCGACGATCAGAACGCCGATGAGGCTTTGGGTTGGCGCGATCAGTTCGCCCGCCTGCCCCGGCCGCAGTGGTCCATGCCTCGCTGGTCGCGGCCCCAGTGGTCCATGCCGGAGTTGCCGCTGCCCCGCCTCGAACCGGCCAACAAACCACTGGTGGTGGGATCAGCCGTGTTCGCCGGGGTGGTGGTGCTGGTCGGCGCGTTCAGCTTGGTGGGGCTGAAAGAGGAGTCGCAATCCACAGCTGAGCAAAGCCGCACGACCGAGCAGCAACAGACGACGCCCCCAACGTCCGCAACCCTGCAGCCTCCCCAGGCCACGCTGCAACCGGAACGCAACGACCGCCCAGACCGCTATGGGCTCAAGACCACCGAACCGAGTTCTGCCCAACTTCAAGGCCTCTTGCAGACCTGGCTCAATCGCAAGGCAGCCGTGCTGAGCGGGGGATCCCTCGCCAATGCCCGCCTGGCCGATGTCGCCCGCTCAGGCCTTCTGGATCAGGTGCGGAGCGAACGCAGCCGTGATGCTGCCGCCGGCACCACGCAGAACGTCCAAGCCTCCATCACCTCCATTGATGTGGTGAGCAGCTCGCCCGCGCGCATTGAGCTCAAGGCCCAGGTGGCCTACCGCGACGAACGACTGAATGCGGCTGGCAAGGTGATCGAACGCACCGCCGCAACCACCTACCCGATCACCTACGTGCTGGGACGGGATGCCGATCAATGGCGTCTCGAGGCCTACTGGCGCACCAAGGGCTAAAACCTGAAAGCGGTGTCGACGGTCGTGGCTTTTACGATCGTCGTTTCACCATCCGCGGATCGATTCCATGTTCGACGAGCTGTCAGCCCGCTTTGAAGATGCGGTCAAAGGGCTGAGGGGTCAGGACAAGATCTCCGAAACCAACGTGGATGGCGCGCTGAAAGAGGTGCGCCGCGCCCTGCTGGAGGCTGACGTCAGCCTGCCGGTGGTCAAGGACTTTGTCGCGGAGGTGCGCGAGAAGGCCGTGGGTGCGGAAGTGGTTCGGGGAGTGAGCCCGGATCAGAAGTTCATCCAGGTGGTGCACGAACAACTTGTGGAGGTGATGGGGGGAGGCAACGCCCCTCTCGCCAAGGCCGACCAGGCCCCCACAGTGGTGCTGATGGCAGGCCTGCAAGGTGCAGGTAAAACGACTGCCACCGCCAAGCTGGGCCTCCACCTCAAGGATCAGGGCCGCCGGGCGCTGATGGTGGGTGCCGACGTCTACCGCCCTGCAGCCATTGAGCAGCTGCGCACCCTGGGCGAGCAGATCGACGTGGAGGTGTTCAGCCTCGGCGCGGAGGCCAAACCAGAGGACATCGCAGCAGCGGGTCTGGCCAAAGCCAAGGAGGAAGGCTTCGACACCCTGCTGGTGGACACCGCCGGTCGCCTGCAGATCGACACCTCAATGATGGAGGAGATGGTGCGAATCCGCACCGCTGTGCAGCCCGATGAAGTGCTGCTGGTGGTGGATTCGATGATCGGCCAGGAAGCGGCCGAACTCACCCGAGCCTTCCACGAGCAGGTGGGCATCACCGGTGCCGTGCTGACGAAGCTCGACGGCGACTCCCGCGGTGGCGCCGCCCTTTCGATTCGCAAGGTGAGCGGTCAGCCGATCAAGTTCATCGGCACCGGCGAAAAGGTGGAAGCCCTGCAGCCGTTCCATCCCGAACGGATGGCCAGCCGCATCCTCGGCATGGGCGACGTGCTCACCCTGGTGGAGAAGGCCCAGAAGGAGGTCGAACTCGCCGACGTCGAGAAGATGCAGAAAAAACTGCAGGAAGCCTCGTTTGACTTCTCCGACTTCCTGCAGCAGATGCGCCTGATCAAGCGCATGGGATCGCTGGGCGGGCTGATGAAAATGATCCCGGGCATGAACAAGCTCGACGACGGCATGCTCAAGCAGGGCGAGCAACAGCTCAAAAAGATCGAAGCAATGATCGGCTCGATGACCGCAGCCGAACGCACGCAGCCCGAACTGCTGGCGGCCCAACCGTCCCGTCGTCGTCGCATCGCCGCCGGTTGCGGCTACCAGCCTGCCGACGTGGACAAGGTGCTGGCTGACTTCCAGAAGATGCGCGGCTTCATGCAGCAGATGACCCAGGGCGGTGGGATGCCGGGCATGCCCGGAATGGGCGGCTTCCCAGGCATGGGTGGTGGCATGCCCGGAATGGGCGGCGGCATGCCAGGCATGGGGATGCCCGGGATGGGGATGCCAGGCATGGGCGGCGGCGGCCGTCCGGGCCGCGGTGGTGGAGCCCCTCGCCGTCAGCGCCCGGTCAAGAAGAAGAAGGGTTTCGGGGAGCTGTGACCCCCGCAAGGTAAAGTGATTGTTTGGCGCGAGATTTCGGTCCGCGTCGAGTTCCACTCACACGCAGCGCCACGATGATCAAGCTCCGCCTGAAGCGGTTCGGTAAGAAGCGGGAAGCGAGCTTCCGCCTCGTGGCCTGCAACAGCACGTCGCGTCGCGATGGTCGCCCCCTGCAGGAGTTGGGCTTCTACAACCCCCGCACCAAGGAAACCCGCCTCGACGCAGAAGGCCTGCGTGAACGTCTGAGCCAGGGCGCTCAGCCCACCGACGCCGTGCGCTCCCTGCTCGAGAAGGGCGGTCTGCTCGAGAAATCCATCCGCCCCGCCGAGATCGTGGGCAAGGCCAAGCAAGCTGCCGCTCGCGAAGCTGCCGCTAAGCAGGCAGCCAAGGAAGCAGCTGAGGCAAAAGCAGCTGCTGAAGCTGAAGCCAAGGCAGCTGCCGAGGCTCCCGCTGAGGAAGACGCCTCCGCCGAGGCCTGATCAACGTGATGGCCGAGGCCAACGCTTCCGGCCGTTTCGTTTTCGATCTCCCCACTCCAGAGTCGGCCCTCGCGCTTGCAGGACCCTCTGAGCAGACCCTGCGTCAACTGGAAGCTCTCACGGGAACTTCTTTGGTGATGCGGGGTCTTCAACTGGAAATCAGTGGTAGACCGAACCAGCTGGAGCGCACAGCAGCTGTTGTCGAGCTGCTCCGATCGCTCTGGCAGGAAGGAGAAACGGTCTCACCGGTGGATCTGCAGGCTGCCCTTCAAGCCCTCGACACCGGCCGCAACCAAGACCATGCGGCGATGGGGCAGCAGGTGCTGGCCCGCAGTCAGCGCGGAAATCTGCTGCGGCCACGCACCCTGCGGCAAAAGACCTATGTGGAGGCCATGGAACGCCATGACCTCACCTTTGCGCTTGGCCCTGCCGGGACAGGGAAAACCTTCCTGGCCACGGTGCAGGCGGTGCGCATGCTCACCGAACGGAAGGTGGAACGGCTGATTCTCACGCGGCCAGCCGTGGAGGCCGGCGAGCGACTTGGCTTTCTGCCCGGCGACTTACAGCAGAAGGTGGATCCCTACTTACGACCGCTTTACGACGCCCTACACAGCCTGTTGGGTCCGGAAAAAACCAGTGCCCTTTTGGAGAAAGGGGTGATCGAGGTGGCACCGCTGGCGTACATGCGAGGGCGCACCCTCGCCGAAGCGTTTGTGATCCTCGATGAGGCGCAGAACACCACTCCAGCGCAGATGCGCATGGTGCTCACCCGGCTGGGCGAACGCTCTCGCATGGTGGTGACGGGCGACATCACCCAGGTGGATCTACCGGCCGGTCAGTTGAGCGGATTGGTGGAGGCTGCCCAGGTGCTGGATGGCGTGGAAGGTGTGGCGGTCTGCAAGCTCACCTCAGCCGATGTGGTGCGTCACCCCCTCGTGCAGCGGGTGGTGGAGGCCTATGCCAAGCGCGATAAGGCCAGTGGCGGACCACCATCAACGGCCCCGCGACCCCGCCGTCATTGAGCAGGTCCTGACAGGCCCCGGCCCTCGATGGGGAGATCCGCACCTGCGGGGTGACCACAAGCTTGCCAAGGCTGCCAGAGTGCATCCAGTGACCTGGGGCGACATGCCAGCCAGCAGCAATTTCCAAGAGGCCATCCGCGAGGCGCAATCCAGCGCACTTGTGGGGCCCAACGTGGTCAACAAAGCCCTGCCCTATGTGGGCGGCGGCATGGTTCTGACGGCCGCCGGCGTGCTGGGCGGCATGGAGACCATGACATCGATTGGCTATTCCGCCTTCAACGGCCTATCCCTGGTCGCGATCATTCCCTGGTTCATCCTGTTCTTTGTCGCCCAAAACGCGGCCAACAAGGGCAACAACGGCACTGCCCTGCCGCTGATGGCCACCTTCAGCCTGCTCACCGGTTTCACCCTGACTGGTCTGGTGGTTAAGGCCATCGCCGTCGCCGGTGTTGCCTCGATCGGCATCGCTGCCCTGGCGACGGGCCTCACCTTCGCCGTGGCCTCCGTGTTCGGTCGCCGCATGAGCGACAGCATCGGACAAGCGCTCACCTCCGTGGTCAGCCTTGGGCTGATCGGCCTGATGATCGCCATGGTTGGCATCTTCATCGGCAGCTTCTTCATTCCCGAGCTCTACAACGCCACCAACCTCGCCATCGCCGGCTTCGGCACGGTGGTGTTTGTCGGCATGGCATTCGTGGACTTCTACACGATGCCCCGCATGTATCGGGATGACCAGTACCTGTCAGGTGCTCTCGGCATGTACCTGACCTACATCAACCTGTTCATCTTTGTGCTGCGTCTGATCATTGCCCTCCAGGGCGGTGGCCGCCGCGACTGATCGCGTCGCCTCCCATTCGAGCCATCCCTCTCACCCCGGCGGAAGCCGGGGTTTTTTGTGGCTGACTAAACGGATCCAGCGATCAGTCAGCCACCGCGTCAATCGCCGCGTGGATAGCCGCTTTCTGGTCGGCGTTGTAGCCCCAACGCTCTAGGAAACTCACATCCTCTCCACGGTTGTGGGCAGCCGCCTCGAGCAGGGTCTCGAGGCGCTCCTTGACGCGCTGGGATTCGAGCTGGCGCAGCAATTCCGTGCAACGGGTGTTGACTCGCTCCGAGCCAGCGGCCTGGTCCTCATCACCGTTGGCGCGGTGATGCACTGTCATGGCCGCACTCATGGCCAGGTTGCGAGCGGTCAGATCCACGACGCCCTCACCGGCCTCCTGCAATTTGTGGATCAACGCCTCCGGCAGCCGATCCATCAACGCGCTGTCGCCCGCCAGGCTGACCACGAAGAAGCCCCGGGCCCCGTCACGACTGGCCACCAGTTCTCCCACCCGATCAGCCAGCACTTCATCACTGATCTCCTCGTCATCCCATTGCTTCAGCCATCCGGCCGCGATCTCCATCGCTTGCTGGAAACTGGGCTCAAGCATGGTCATCGGTCCTTGCAGGCACGGGGTTCTCAAGCCTATGGGCTGGTGAGCTGACAGGCTGGAGAGCATGCACGGCGGCGGTGGAATGGTTGCAACGAAAGCCGATCAAGACAACACGTTCCGTTCGGGCTTCGTGGCGTTGATCGGCAGGCCCAACGTGGGCAAATCAACTCTGGTCAACCAGCTGGTGGGCGACAAGGTTGCGATCACCTCGCCCGTGGCCCAGACCACCCGCAATCGCCTGCGAGCCATCCTCACCACGGAAACGGCCCAGTTGATCCTTGTGGATACCCCCGGGATCCACAAACCCCATCACCTCCTTGGGGAGCGCCTGGTGCAGAGCGCCCGAGCAGCGATCGGGGAGGTGGATCAGGTGCTGCTGCTGTTGGAGGGATGCGAGCAACCAGGCAAAGGTGACGCCTTCATCGTCAACCTGCTTCAGCAGCAGCGCCTGCCAGTGCAGGTGGTGCTGAACAAGTGGGATCGGGTGCCTGTGGAGACGCGGCCCGAAGCAGATGCGGCTTACCGGGACCTGCTCAGCGAGACCAATTGGCCGCTGCACCACTGCAGCGCCCTGAGCGGCGAGGGCTGCCCGGACCTGGTGGAGGCCATCAGTGCCCAGATGCCGGAAGGGCCGCAGCTCTATCCACCCGACATGGTGAGCGATCAGCCGGAACGGTTGCTGATGGCAGAGCTGATCCGGGAACAGGTGCTAACCCACACCCGCGAGGAAGTGCCCCACAGCGTGGCGGTGCAGATCGAACGGGTGGAAGACATGCCCGCCAAAGGGAAAGGCAAAAGCCGCACGGCCGTGCTGGCCACGGTGCTGGTGGAACGCAAAAGCCAGAAGGGAATCCTGATCGGCAAAGGCGGCGCCATGCTCAAAACCATCGGCCAAGGGGCACGCCTGCAGATGCAGACCCTGATTGATGGACCGGTGTATCTGGAGCTGTTCGTGAAGGTGGTGCCCAACTGGCGCACCAGCGCCGCCAAGCTAAATGAGCTGGGCTACAGCGAGGATCGGATGTGATAAGGGGTCCTGCACCATCGGCGCTGATCGCACTGTTGGCCTGGGGAATCGTCATCCCAAGGGCTGGCCATGGTCAGGCCCAAGCCAGCGGCTGCGCGTTTGCGCTGGCCCGCGGTGGCGAACAGATTCAGACCACAGGAGCCGTGGTCTCGAACGTGAGGCGCGGTGAGCAGGCGTCGACCAACAACCCCTTCCCCTTCAAGGGGGATGTGGCCTTCACCCTGGGCTCCCGCGGCGCCACAGAAGCAGCCAACCAGAAGTCGTCTGCGGTGATGAACAGTCCTCAATTGCAGTCAGCAATTGCAGGCCAGATTTTCAAGGCCTGCTCCGATGTGGTCACGGTGCGCTTCAACTTCAGCGGCACCGATTGGCAAACGATGCTGTTTCGAGGAGCCAACGGACGGGTGATTCGCGGCACCTGTGTGGATGCCGTGCGCGGAAGCGACTGGCCGCTCTGGGGCTATTACCGCTGCCTTTAAGCCGGCGGTGAACCGGCCAACGCGGTGGCCAACACCTGCAAACTTTCGAGCCGTTCCAACGTTTTCTGCGCCTGGGTGAGCATGGCCCGGCCCTGGGGAGCACAGGCGGCCACCAGCGACGCCCCTTCAGACGCTTCGATCCGCACCCGCTCGATGCAGTGCGCAATGCGTTCCCTGGGGTTGGTCTGCCAAGGCTCGGTGGCCTGGGCGAGGGCAGGGCTAATCACCGCCTTCAGCAACAACGTCAACGCCTGATCCACCCGTTCGGCAGTCATTGATGCCACAACCTGCCCCCATCACCCGTTCAGTCTGGCGAAGCCCAACAGCTGTTTCGGCGTTACGTTGCAATCAGCGGCGGCCGGGCGATGAAACGATCACAGCTGCGCCAAAGATTGCGCGAATTTCCGGCCCGGTTGGAGCAGAACCTGCCAGCAAATCGGAACTTCTACATCCTGATTGCGGTGGCGTTTGGGTGTGCGGGCTATCTGGCCGGCGTTTCCTTGCTGGGCCGCTTCACCCCTGCTCCCATCAACCTGGAGGAACCAGTACTGCCCCCAGTGGAAAGGGGCGCAAACCCGGTGCTGCCGGACACCCGCCCCACCCAGGAGCCAACGGATTCAGGCATCAAACCGGAGACACCCCCAGCACCTGACCAGCCACCGCCAGAGCTTCAACCCTCGGCCGTACCGGATCGATCAGCCTTCACCGCAGATGAAAACTGCCGAATCTGGAAACGGACCTTCCCAGAAGCCGCGGCCAAACTGAAGCCAGGAGATGCCTGTTATTGAGCCACACCCAGGGGAACTGGGCTGAGTCCTCACTGAACCACTGCTCATCCATGGGTTGTGCGTCCCAATTCCTCGAGCGCAACGCCGTGATGCCGGGGAGGCTGAGAGAATCCCCCCATGACCAACGCCTCCTCCACCGCTACCGCCATCCCGGTGACTGAGTTGCCCTTTCCGCCGACAAGCCTCCAGGAGTTTCTTCAGCTCTGCGACGGCCGCTGGATGAGCCTGCGCAGCACCTTTGCTCTGGATGGCTCCGACGACTGGCACAACAGCACGCGGGGTGATGTGACGATGCACCATCAGTCCTCCGCCGAAGGATCCGAGCAGTTGGTGGTCAGCGATGGCCAGGGCAAGCCCCTAAGCACCCTTCGCTTTACCGCTGATGGTGGGTTCCATCGCCAGGGCGAAGGGTCACAGGCAGGCTCGAATGGCCATTGGGAGCTGCGGGAGGGCGGCTGCCTGGAACTCAGCGTCCCCGGCATCGATGGTGCTGTGGTGCTGGAGCGCATCTGGTTTACGAAAGCGAATTTGCGCCTGCGCAGCACCACCCTGGTGGACCGCGATGGCACCCCCCAGCAGGCCAATTTCTGCTCCGAAATCCGCCGGGTCTCCGCCCCCAGCAACTGAGGCCCCATGGCGCCATTTCGACTGGATGTGCTCAGCCTGGCGCCCCAGGCCTTTGCTCCCTTGCTGGAGCTGGGGGTGATCGGCCGTGCCTTTGCTGCCGGCATCGCTGAGCTGCACCTACACAACCCGCGCGATTTCGCCACAGACAAATACCGCAAGGTGGATGACATCCCCTACGGGGGAGGAGCCGGCATGGTGCTCAAACCGGAGCCGGTGTATGCCGCCTTCGAAGCAGTGCCGGTGCTGCCGCGGCGCCGGGTGCTGTTGATGAGCCCCCAGGGCCAGCCGCTCAAGCAGGCCGATCTGCAGCGCTGGGCCGACAGCTGCGATCAGCTGGTGATGCTCTGCGGCCACTACGAAGGTTTTGATGAGCGCATCAGACCCCTCGCCGATGAAGAGGTGTCGCTTGGCGACTTCGTGCTCACGGGCGGAGAACTGCCAGCAATGACGATCATCAACGGGGTGGTGCGCTTGCTGCCGGGCACCGTTGGCACAGCGGCCTCCTTAGTGGAGGAAAGCCATAGCGATCTCCTGCTGGAGCATCCCCACTACACCCGCCCCGCTGAATTCCGAGGCATGACCGTGCCGGAGGTGCTGCGCAGCGGGGATCACGCCGCCATCGAGGCCTGGCGCCAGGCCCAGCGGGAACAGCGCACCCGGGAGCGCCGCCCCGATCTGCATCAACGCTGGCAGGAGCAGGAAGAGCATCGTTGAGAATGCCCCCAAGCAACTGAGGCATTGATGCAGCTCCGCATCGGCAACGGCTACGACATGCATCGCCTGGTGCCCGGCCGGCCACTGATCTTGGGGGGTCAACGGCTGGAGCACCCCGCCGGCCTTGGGCTCGACGGCCACAGCGATGCCGATGTCTTGGTGCACGCGATCATGGATGCCCTGCTGGGCGCACTATCCCTCGGGGATATCGGCAAATACTTCCCCCCGGATGATCCCCAGTGGAAGGGGGCCGACAGTTTGATGCTGCTGGAGCAGGTGGTGGCTCTGGTGGCTGAACGGGGCTGGCAGGTAGCGAATGTGGATTCGGTGGTGATCGCTGAACGCCCCAAGCTCAAGCCCCACATCGAAGCAATGCGATCTGCGATTGCAGCCCGCATCGGTATCGAACCCGAGCGGGTGGGGGTGAAAGCCACCACCAATGAAAAGCTGGGGGCAGAGGGCCGGGAAGAGGGCATCTCCTGCCAAGCCGTCGCTCTGCTGCAAGCGGCATGAACAGAGTGCTGCCTATGGTCGGCTGGCTGATGGCTGCCGTGCTGTGGTTGTGTCCGCCAGCTTTTTCACCCGCAGCCTTTGCACAAACAGCTTTCTCATCAACAGCCTTCTCATCAACAGCCTTGCCCTCCAGCACCTTCGCCACAACCACTGCTCCATCGGCTATCGGGGTGGCCGTGGTGGAGCATCTGCGCATCAAGGTGCCAGCAGAAGCCCTCAACGTGTGGCACAGGGCTGAGGAAGGTAGTTGGGAACCATGGCTTGCCACGCAAGACGGATTCCTGGGGCGCGACCTGCTTTGGGATCCCGAAACAGAGGAGGGCACCTTGCTGATCCGCTGGGCCTCCCGCGAGCAATGGAAAGCCATCCCCGCCGCTGAAGTTGCCCAAGTGCAGGAGCAGTTCGAACGGCTCGCCCGCGATGGCATGGGTCAAAGCGATGGCAATCCCTTTCCCCTCGTCTACGAAGGCGAGCTCCTCCCCCAGTGAGTGAACGTGCCGATGTGCGCTTCGACTGGGAGCGCGAAACCCGCATTGGCCTGTGTGAAGCGATCTGGGGCGAGCACAAAAGCGCTGAACAGATCGCCGCAATCCTGCAGCAGTCAGCCGACCGTCACCAGCGGGCCCTGGTGACCCGCGTAAGTGAAGCCAAAGCAAGGGCCGTGCACGCGCTGCTTCAACGACAGGAGCTGGAGACGCCACTGCAGTGGCATGAGCATGCCCATGGCCTCAGCTATGGCGCCTTGCCCGAGATCAAATCAGAGCTTGGGGAGGTGATGGTGCTTGGAGGCGGCACGAGTGATCGCACTGTCGCCTCGGAAGCCCAGCTCGCGTTGCGCTTCCACGGCGTTACCGCCGAACTGATGCTGGATGTGGGGGTCGCCGGGCTGCATCGCCTGTTGGGGCAATTGCCTCGGCTCGAGCCCTGCCGGGTGCTGATCGCCTGCGCCGGCATGGAAGGGGCTCTACCCACCGTGCTAGCCGGATTGGTACCCCAGCCCGTGATCGGCGTGCCGGTCGCGGTGGGTTACGGCGTGAGCGCCGGCGGACGCACCGCCCTCGAGGGAATGCTGGCCAGCTGTGCCCCTGGGTTGACGGTGGTCAATATCGACAACGGCTACGGCGCTGCCATGGCAGCGCTGCGCATCCTCCAGCTTCAGTCGGTCCGCACCACCTGAGGTTGGGGCAGCAAGGCACCCGACTCGGGCTCACCATCCAGCTCGAGCAGCTGCTCCACCCACAGACGCATCGAACGGGGAAGACGTCCTTCCTGATAGCGGATCAGGGCCTCAAACCTCACGGTGGAGTTGATCCACTGAGGGGAGCGCCGAACCATGACCTTGGGCGGTTGCGCGCAGGATGGTCCAACCAGCCTGCCGAGGCAACGCTCGAAGGCTTGAATCAATCGGAGGATTCCTGAGCGCCCTCGAGGTGCTGCAGTTCTTGGCCATGACTGCAGCTCTCCGCAGCCTGCAGCCGGCTGACCAATGCAGCGAGATCGGCAGGATCCAGGTCACCATCCTCCTGCCATTGCATCGATCGTGGATCAGGGCAGGAGGCGGACACCAACGACGGACAAGCAAAAGAGTCCTGAAAACTAGACAGGTTCCAAGCTGTTGTTGGGGGAGAAATCTTTAGTCAGTGAAAAGATTCTGCCCCTGGCAAAAGAGCAACCCCGAAGCGCTCAGAGGTGCTGAAGATTGGGATAGGCCGTGACCAGTTCCTCGGCACTGAGCACCTCGCCAGCACCATCGGGTTGCCAGATCACCTCAAGTGCCATCAGATCGGTGGAAGAGGTGGAGCCGAGGATGCGCAGCGATTCGCGCAACCCTTCACTGGAGCTGATGGCCTTGAGCGTCACGGGGCGGCGACTGGCCACCAGCACGGTGACGGCAATGAACTCATTGGTGGCATCGGCATCGCCAACCCCCCGGGCACTTGCCGTTGCGGTGCTGCGCTGACCACCCACATTGGTGGTGAGCTCCTCCCGCAACTTGCTGCGCTCGGTCATCGACAGACGGTTGAAGGTGGATTCAGCAGCCGAGAAGGGAACATTGCCGTTTTCCAGGTTGGCGTAGACCCAAAGATCCGGTTGGCGCAGAAGAGCGAGGGTGGTTTCCTGCAGAACCCGTTGCAAACCTGTGGAGGAATTGGTGTCGGCACTGGCAGCCAACTGGCGCAGATCCTGCTGCAGAGCCTTGGCACTGGCCAGCAGGCCGATCTGAAGCTGCACCAAGGCAACGGGGCCACTGCTGATGGCCTCAGGGCGTTCATAGCCGCCCATGGACGCTCCACCGCCGCCATTGCCGCGGAATGCATTGGCGATCACACCCACGATCGCCATCAGAGCGAACAGCCCCAGCAGCCCGCCCATGCTGCCGAAACCGAAGAAGGGAACGATGAATGGGAAGCCGATGCCACCACCGCCGTAGCCACGGCTGTAGCCACCGCCATACCCACCGCCGTAGCTGCGGCTGTAACCGCCACTGCGGGGCATCGAAGGAGCGCGGAAGCTGCCCCCACCAATGCGACCACCGGAGGCGGCATGACTGGGCGCCGGCTGGCTCAACAGCAAACCGGCCAACAGCACAGGCACCAACAGGGCCGACAGTCCCCGCCGGACCATCCGGCGGATCGGGCTGGTGGGCGAGGAAATCGACGGGCGCTTCAACAGAGCGGAGCGAGTGGATCGACTCTAGGAACCACCACCAACGATGGTGACGATCTCCAGGTTGTCCCCGGTCTGCACCTCCTGCCCCGCCCAGCGCTCCGGGGTGAGGATCAGTCCGTTGTATTCCACCACCACCAATTTGGGGTGATGGCCCAGTGTCTCCACCACGACCGCAAGGGTGGCGGGCTCGACATCGAGCGTGCGCTGCTCGCCATTCACCTGCAATGTGAGGGTTGCCATCGAGGGGTGCTCCGTCAATGAGTGCTCAAGCGATGCCGTGACGAACCAAGGTTCAGCCCAGCGCCGCCAGCAGTGATCCACTGGCGGCGCTGGGATCGGCAGCGGCCATGATCGCGCCCACCACCGCCACCCGGCTCACCCCGGCCTCCCTGAGCTCCGGCAGCCGATCGGCGTTGATGCCCCCAATCGCAAACCAGGGCAGGGTGGCGTGCTCACCGGCCTGGCGCGCCCACAACAGCCCTTGCGGCACCTTGTCGGGTTTGGTGCCGGTGGCGTAGATGGGGCCCACGCCGAGGTAATCACAATCCTCCTGTTGTGCCGCCTGCAACTGCTCGAGGTTGTGGGTGCTGCGGCCCAGCAACATGCCACCACCGACTAACTGACGGGCGGCATCGGTGGGGAGGTCGTCCTGGCCGAGATGAACACCGTCAGCGTCGACGAGCAGAGCCAGATCGATGCGGTCGTTGACGATGAACAAGGCGCCATGGCTGCGGCACAGTTCAGCCAATGCCTCTGCAGCGGCAAGCCGTTCCCGGTCATTGCTCTCTTTGGCGCGGTATTGCACCAGGCTGACGCCTGCCTTCAGAGCCGCCTCCACCCGCGGGATCAGATCTTCAGAGGGACTCGTGATCAAACAGAGACGGCTCTGTTCAAGCCGTTGCCGCCGCTCAGCCCGATGTCCGGCCTGGAGGATCGTGACTTCCAGGTCGTAGAGCCCATAGCGGATGGATGCGGCCGTGCTCGCCAAACGGGCGTCCTGATCCCGACCGAATTCCTCAAGCACCCGCAGCGCTTCCTGCACCCGGGCGCAATTGGCAGCCACGATCTGGCTGGGCTGAGAACGCTGCTGCTGGGCGGGGTGGGCCAGACCGGCAGCGATGTCGGTGGCGGTGGAGCGGGCCTGTTTGTAGTGATCGAGATGGCACTGCCCCAGTTGCTGTCGCCAGTCCTTGAGGGGTTTCACCAGGTCGAGACGATCCAGGCCGAAACGGCACCAGTCTTCGATCACCCGCAGCCCTTCACGGGCCCGATCGAGGTTGGCGTCGATCAACCGCGCCACACACGGCTCGCTGTGGGAGGCGACAACCATCGCTTTCATGGCAGTCTTGGCACAATCGCATGCTCCACTGCGGCCATGGACAACGGCGGATCTGACAGCCCAATGAAGGTGCTGATTTGGGGCATCTTGCTGCTGGGAAGCATCGGCGTGTTCATCGTCTGGGGCCTCACCAACGCTTATCCCGGCTCAGTGATCTGAATTCGGCCTAGGCCCTGAGGGTGGTGCGCGCCAGCTGGGCATCACGGCCGATCTGGGCGCTGAGCTCCTCCAATCCGGAGAAACGCTGCTGCCCGCGCAGCCGTTGCACCGGCTCCACTGTCAGTCTTTGCCCCACCAGCTCTCGGTTGGTGTCCAGCAGATGCACCTCCACCGCTGATGGTGCATTGGGATCAACCGTTGGCTGGGGGCCAAGGTTCATCACGGCGGGGATGCGAACCTCCTCATCTCCCACCTGGGCCCAAGCGGCATAAACCCCAAGCCCGGGGAGAAACTTGCGGCCATCCACCTGCAGGTTGGCTGTGGGCCATCCGATGGTGTGTCCGAGCCCCCGCCCCTGCACCACCCTGCCGCTGAAGCGATACGGCCGGCCCAGGAGTTGCTGAGCCGTTGCCAGCTCCCCCTCAGAGAGTGCCGCGCGGATCCGGCTGCTGCTCATCGCCCCACTGGCATCCTCAAGGATCGGCAGCACCGTCACCTGCACACCGGCCTGAGCGCAGAGGGTTTGCAGGGTTTCCGTCGTGCCCAGACGACCTCGCCCAAAGCGGAAATTCGCACCCACGGCAATGTGACGCGCCTGCAAGGTGTCAAGCAGCATCGTGCGCACGAACTCTTCCGCACTCAGCCGAGCCAGATCCTGATCAAAGGGCACCAACACCAGCTGTTGAATGCCGAGCGGTTGCAGCAGAGAGAGCTTCTCCTCCGGAAGATCCAGTCGCAGCCGCGCTTCACCGTGCAGCACTTCCCGGGGATGGGGCCAGAAACTCACCACCGTGGGCACACCACCATGGGGCTCCTGGCACACCGCATCGATCACGCGTCGGTGGCCGGCATGAAGGCCGTCAAAGCTGCCAAGGGCCAGCGCCGAGGGCGTGCGGGCCTGCTGTGGTGAGCAGAGGGGAATCAAGAGAGCCGTGCATCCGGCGGGTGTTGATGGCAAGTTTGGACGACTGCCGTTCATTCGCGCATGGCCGACCGTCTCGACCTTCAGTTGCTCTCCCTCGGGTTGCGGCGGATGGCCTGGATCCGCTTCTGGATTCAGACCGCCCTAGGCATCGTGGTGATGGGCGTGCTGGCCTTCAACAACGTCGGCAGCAGCCTCAGCCGCAATGCCGATCGGGCCCTGGGGCTGAGCCCTGGGCTCTCGCTCACCACGCTGTCATTTCTGGTGCTGTTGTTCAGCCTCTGGCAAGGCTGGTTGATGGTGCGTCTTGGGCGGGCTCTCGGCAGCAACGCAAAACCCAGCCGCGGCGAAGCGGCCCGCACGATCAAGCGGGGATTGATCGCTGATCTGCTGGGGCTGGTGTTTGCCGCTGTCGGCTACCAGTCGTTGGCTGGAGCCCTGTTCGTGCAGGCCTCACAACAGACGCCGGGCATTGCGATCGGCGGGTCAGGGATGCGGGGGGAAAACCTGGCGATCACATCCCTGGAGATGATGTCGGTGCTGAGCAACACCCAAGTGCTGTTTGCACACCTGATCGGCCTGTTGTTCTCGCTCTGGTTTCTGCAGAGGATCTACCGCACCCGCTGATCAACGAACCGCCTGGCCTGCCAGCGTGATGCCAGGCAGCGCCGAAAGACTGCCGCGCCAAAAGAGTTCGGGCTGAATCGGCGTGAGCGAAGGAGCATTGGTCTGGATCTGGGCCACGTCGGTGGGCCAGTCCCGAGGGCCATCACCTCCAGCTTCCAAATCCACCACCGCCTCACCCGCGAGCCAGTAGTAGGTGCGACCGCGGGGGTCCTGGCGGGGGCTGAACTGTTCGTCGTAGCGACGAACCGACAAGCGCGTCCAACGCAGAGGGCCCATGGTCTCAGGTCTGCAGGGGGGCAGGTTGAGATTGAGCAACAGGTTCTCCGGCCAACCGTCACGCAGCGCTGATTCGGCCACATCCAAAGCCAATTCACCAGCTCCTTCAAACTGTCGCCACTGGAAGCAGGCGCTGCTCACCGCCATGGCCGGGAGGCCCTCCAGGGTTCCCTCCATCGCCGCGGCCACCGTGCCGGAGCAGAACACATCCGTGCCGAGATTGGGACCGTGATTGATGCCCGAGAGCACCAGGTCGGGCGGAGTCTCCATCAGCTCGAACAGCGCCAGCTTCATGCAATCGGCTGGCGTGCCGCTGCAGGCCCATGCCGTCACACCCTGGCCAAACAACTGATCCGCCCGTTCAGCCCGAATCGGTTGCTGGAGGGTGAGGCCATGGCCGGTGGCAGAGCGTTCCTGATCCGGGCAGACCACGGTCACATGGTGGCCGCGGGCAGCCGCTGCCAGGGCCAAAGCTTTGATGCCATCGGCAAACACGCCGTCGTCATTGCTGATCAGGATCCGCAGCGGGGCCATGGCATGCCGGAGGGGTCTGCAGGGAACCTAAGCGTCACGGCTGCCTACAGTCAGTCGCTGCGATCCCGAAGCCGTGAGCGCCACCGTGTCTCTTCAGCAGCTCACCGACCAGTTGGAGGCCCTGGAAACAGAGGCTGCGGCAGAGATTGCCGCAGCTGCTGATGCCGATGCCCTGGAACAACTGCGGGTCAACCTGCTGGGCAAAAAAGGACGTTTGTCGGGTGTGCTCGGCGCTATGGGCAAGCTCCCCGGCAATGAGCGCCCCGTGGTGGGTCAGCGCGCCAATGTGCTCAAAACCCAGGTGCAAGCCCTGCTGAGTGAGCGTCTGCAGGCGGTGAAAGCGGCGGCGCTCGACGCCAAGATTGCCCGCGAAACCCTCGATGTGACGGCGGCTGCGTCTGGTGTGCCGGTCGGTCATCGTCATCCATTGATCACCACCACCGAAGAGATCGTCGATCTGTTCTGCGGGCTCGGCTATCGGGTAGTGGAAGGCCCGGAGGTGGAGACCGATCACTACAACTTCACCGCCCTCAACATCCCCCCCGATCACCCGGCACGGGACATGCAGGACACCTTCTACCTGAAGGACAACCTGTTGCTGCGCACCCACACCTCGCCGGTGCAGATCCGTCAGCTGGAGCAGACCCCCCCTCCGGTGCGCATCGTGGCCCCTGGCCGTGTGTATCGCCGTGATGCCGTGGATGCCACCCATTCACCGGTGTTCCATCAGGTGGAAGTGCTGGCGATTGATGAAGGCCTCGATTTCAGCCATCTGCGCGGCACGGTGATGGCGTTCCTGAAGGCTTTCTTCGGCGATCTGCCCGTTCGCTTCCGCGCCAGCTACTTCCCCTTCACCGAACCCTCGGCCGAAGTGGATGTGCAGTGGCGCGGCCGCTGGCTGGAAGTGATGGGCTGCGGCATGGTCGACCCCGCCGTGCTGGAGGGCATGGGGCTGGATCCTGAGCGCTACAGCGGCTTTGCTGCAGGCCTTGGCGTCGAACGGTTCTGCATGGTGCGCCACGGCATCGACGACATCCGCCGCCTGTACACCAGCGATCTGCGTTTTCTTGAGCAGTTCTGATCGGACCCCATCCGGCTCGGTCTCGGGGTTGAGTAGCTGACGTTTGCTGCAGCTGTGGTGACCATCGGAGTGATCCGTCCCGGCCGCCCCCGTGTCAGCGCTCTCCGTTTTCGATGGCTCTGCCCGGGCCCTGGAGATCGTCAAAATCGTGTCGCGGCACGAATGGGCGTTTCTGAGTCAGCTGCTGGGGCGAGGCGACAGCACGGAAACGCGGCTGCCACTTCCATCGGTGCTCTGCAACCTGCTGACCGAACTGGGGCCGGTGTACGTGAAGCTCGGTCAACTGCTGAGCACACGTCCAGACCTGCTGTCGGACGACTACATCGCGGCCCTCAGCCGTTTGCAGGCGGATGTGCCACCAGTGCCTGGAAGGAGGTGAAGCCCTACCTCAGGCGGGAGCTCGGCAGGCCCATTGATCAGTGTTTTGCCCACTTCCAGAGCAAACCGATTGCCGCCGGCAGTGTGGGGCAGGTGTATGGCGCCACCTTGCCCCAGGGCTTGAAGGTGGCGGTGAAGGTGCTGCGGCCCGACATCGAAGCCCAGGTGAAGGAAGACGGCCGCTTGCTGCGCAAGGTTGCGGCACTTGCGGCCTCCACATCGCTGGGGAGCCAGGTGGATTTTGTGGGCCTGGCGGATCAGGTCTTAGCGGCCCTGGAGCGGGAGTTGGATTTCCGCATTGAGGCGGAAAACACCCGCCGCCTGCAACGCTGCTTGGAGCAATCGGCCTTTGTGCCCTCCGGTCGACTGCGTTTGCCGCAGGTGGTCGATGAGCTGTCGGGTCAGCGGGTGCTGGCGCTCGAATGGATTGAAGGAGAACCGATCCTGGCCCCCGCAGCACGCACGGCCCTGGAGAACGGGCCTGGTGTGCAGGCCACCACCAAGGCCCTGTTGGGGGCCTTCGTTGAGCAGTACTTCGTGGAGGGGTTCTTTCACGCCGACCCCCATCCCGGCAATCTCAAGGTGCTGGAGGACGGCAGCGTCATCCTTCTCGACGCCGGCATGGTGGGCATGTTCGATCCCCGCACCCGCGCCAATCTGCTTGACCTGGTGCTAGCGCTGATCAAACAGGATGCCGCGCGTGCCACCGATCTCCTGGAACAGATCGCTCCTCCAGCCCAGGAGGTCAAGGTGGATCGCCAACTGCTCCTGCGCCAGTTGGACCAGCTGATTGCCAGCAACTTCTCCAAACCTCTGGAGGAGCTCAATTTCGCCCTGTTCCTCGCTGATCTGCTGCAACTGGCGAACCGCACCGGTTTGCGGGTGCCGGGAACGATGGGGTTGTTTGTGAAATCAGTCACCAATCTGGAGGGCGTGGGCTGCACCCTCAATCCCAAGTTCAGCTTCACCGGTGAGATGCAGCCCCTCGTCGCCCAGTTGCTGGCCCGATCCTTGCTGCTCCCTCAAGAACGCCTGATGCAATTTGGCCTCGATCTGCGCAATCTCTCCATTGATTCCCCCCGTCAGCTGAACCAACTGCTGCGGCGCTTCAGCAGTGATGACTTGGTGTTCGCCCTTCAGCTGGAGGGGTTGGAGTCGCTACGTAAAACCCTGGATCGCCTGTCGCAGCGCGTTGCTCTGGCGATTTTGGTGGCAGCCCTGTTGCTCAGCGCCACGTTGATGGCGTCCTTGGCCCAGCAGGACTTGCTTCGGGACGTGAGCGAAGGACTGTTTATCGGCGCCAACTTGTTTGGTTTGTGGTTGCTGGTGTCGTTGTTGCGCTCCAGTCGCCGATGAATCTTGCTGGCCGGTGGTCAGACAGCACCTGAGGGTCTCTCATAAACTGCATTTGAGTGTTCAGGTCTCGATCGGTGCCCAAGGTTGGACTGATCGTGAATGACGGCAAGCCACTGGCCGTGGAAACGGCCAAGCTGATTCAGGAACGTCTCGAAACCGGCGGACACAGCGTGGTTCGCGCCAGCAGTTCGGGGGGCATGGTGGGGTTTGCCAACCCCGACCAGCACCTGCGCATGCTGGGCTACAACGCCTGCGTGCCCGAGGGATTTGATCCATCCATGGCCCTCGCGATTGTGCTGGGGGGGGATGGCACGGTGCTATCGGCGGCCCGGCAAACCGCTCCCGTGGGGGTGCCGATTCTCACCATCAACACAGGCCACCTGGGTTTTCTGGCCGAGGCCTATCTCGACAATCTCGACCAAGCCCTCGAGCAGATCCTCACCGAGCAGTGGACGATCGAGGAACGCGCCAACCTGGTGGTGAGCGTGATGCGCGGTGACCAGCGGCGCTGGGAAGCACTCTGTCTGAACGAGATGGCCCTGCACCGGGAACCGCTCACGAGCATGTGCCACTTCGAGATCGCCATTGGCCGCCACGCGCCAGTGGACATCTCCGCCGATGGCGTGATCCTCTCAACCCCCACAGGGTCCACCGCCTATGCGCTGAGTGCGGGCGGGCCTGTGATCACGCCCGAGTGTCCAGTACTGCAGCTGACGCCGATCGCCCCCCACTCCCTTGCCTCGAGGGCTCTGGTGTTCAGTGATCAAGAGCCGGTGACGGTGTTTCCCGCGACGCCGGAGCGACTGATCATGGTGGTGGATGGCAGCGCCGGTTGCTACGTGTGGCCGGAAGACCGCGTGCTGATTCGCCGCAGCGACCATCCGGTGCGCTTCGTGCGTCTGTCGGATCATGAGTTCTTCCAGGTGCTGCGCAACAAGTTGGGATGGGGCTTGCCCCATGTGGCCAAACCGGATGCCCCGAAGTCGGAGCCATGAACACCCCTGTGGATGCAGTGCTGCTGGTCGGATCGGAGGCGGTTGAGCTGACACCGCGGCTCGAAGCCTCCGGCTACCAAACCCTCGACTGGAGTGCGGGGGCAGCAGCCTGCAGTCCGGTGCCTGGGGCTGATGGCCCGTCTGTGGCGATCGTGGCCGCCGACCAAGCGGACTTAATCCCCCAACTGCGCGCCCAGTTCGGATCCTTTCCCATCCTTCTTGACGTGAAGACGGACACCGTGGAGGGCCGGGAAGCATGCCTGAGCGCCGGCGCCAATGATTTCTGGCTGTCAAGCCTGGGCATCAGCGACCTGCTGCAACGGCTCCGGCTCCACCTGAACATTCAGCAGACGAGCGGTCGCGCCCGAAGCCTGCTGCAAGTCGCTGATCTTTGCGTTGACCCCAGCTGCCGGCAGGTCCGCCGCGGGAGCCGTCCTGTGGCGTTAACCGCCCGTGAATACGCGTTGCTGATGCTGCTGTTCAGCCGCGTCGGCCAGGTGGTGGCGAGAGATCAGATCCTTTCAGAGGTCTGGAACGACGATCAAGGCACCTCCAGCAACGTGATTGAGGTGTATGTGCGTTACCTGCGCCAAAAACTGGAGGAGGGTGGTGAACAACGCCTGATTCACACCATTCGTGGTCGCGGTTACAGCCTGAGCGATGGCATCCCCTCTCTCACGCCATGAGCACGGCTGCGCTCTTCAGACGCAATGGCGTCATGCCCCGGATGATGACCACGGCTTTGGCAGGACTGTGTTTCATCACGCCGCGCACCAGTCAGGCCGAAACGCTGCTAACCCAGGCCCCCAGCCCCCAGAGGCTGCCGATCGAAGCGCGATGGTGCCTGGAACCCAGCCGCACCCACCAGACGCAGGTTTGCATTGCCCTGGAGGTGGCTGACGACCACAACGAACGGAGGCTTGGATTGATGCATCGTCCGCCGCTGCCACCACAACGCGGCATGTGGTTTGACTTCCAACAGGCCGCCCCCATCAGCATGTGGATGCTGAACACACCGGCCTCGCTCGACATGGTGTTCGTTCGCGACAGAACAGTCGTGGGCGTGGAGGCGCGGCGCCCCCCCTGTCGGGCGATTCCCTGCCCCAGCTACTTCGCCGACCGCAATCGCGACGGCATTCCCGATCCTGTGGATGGAGTGATCGAACTTGGTGCTGGAGAAGCAGCCCGGCTCGGAATTGTCGTGGGCGGTCGAGTGTCGATTGAACGGCTCTAGCCAGAACCACTGCTGCTGCCCCCTGAACGCCAGCGGCAGGCTCGGCCCCGCCTACTCCTTGCGGCAATAACCGCCGCCGATATTGCCCCAACCCGACGGACAGCTACCGCCCTTGGATGGTCGGACCGTGTACGTCATCAGACCGAGGGTGCTGCAGGTGTCTTTGGCGGTGTCGACGTAGCCCATGGGGCAATCCGCCTGGCGCTTTGGAACCACGCGCTGGGCCAATGCCTGCGAGACATCACCGGCAACGTCCAAGGCACCGATGAGGCAGACACCCGCCATGGATTTCATCATTTGGCGCCTGCACTGGAGCACGGCAACCTCATCAGATCGTCGTGATTACGTTAAGCAGACCAGGCCATCCAGACTGCATTCAAGCTGCGACAAAACATGGCTGCGACTCTGCTGAGCACCAAAGACATCGAGGACCTCAACCAGAGACTGCCGAACTGGACCGTGGTGGATGGCCAGCTTGAGCGCTCCTGGAGCTTCCCTAACTTCGTGCACGCCTGGGGGTTCATGAGTCAGGTGGCCCTGATCGCCCAGGCCATGGATCACCACCCCAACTGGAGCAACGTCTACGGATCCGTCACCATCCGCCTGAGCACCCACGACCTGGGGGGGCTCTCCAACCTCGACGTCACCCTGGCCCAGAGCATCGACCGACTGGCCTAAAGCCTGCCAGCATGGTGGGCTGGAATCGCGCCCGTGGCGGCGCCGTCGTCACCCTCAACACCCATGACCGCTTCCCCCAGCACCGCTGTGATGCCGACCAGTGGCGTGCCGGTGACGATCCTCACTGGCTTTCTCGGAGCAGGCAAAACAACCCTTCTCAATCACATCCTCACCAACCAGAACGGGGTGAAAACCGCGGTGCTGGTGAATGAGTTCGGCGAGATCGGCATCGACAACGACCTGGTGATCAGCACCGGGGAAGACATGGTTGAGCTGAGCAACGGCTGCATCTGTTGTTCCATCAATGGCGAGCTGCTCGAAGCCGTGGATCGCATCCTCGAGCGGCCGGAGCCCGTTGACTATCTCGTGGTGGAAACCACGGGCCTGGCGGATCCCCTGCCCGTGGCGATGACGTTCCTGGGCAGTGAGCTGCGTGATCAGACGCGGCTTGATTCGATCGTGACCTTGATCGATGCGGAGAAC
Organism: Salipiger bermudensis; assembly: GCA_964225855.1. Taxonomy (GTDB): domain Bacteria; phylum Cyanobacteriota; class Cyanobacteriia; order PCC-6307; family Cyanobiaceae; genus Synechococcus_C. The sequence goes on from CAXQPR010000101.1 coordinate 31,904, forward strand.
TTCGACAACCAGCTGCTGGAAAGCGAGGTGGGCCGCTCCCAGGTGGTGTACGGCGACATCCTGCTGTTGAACAAAACCGACCTGGTGGATGAAGCGCGTCTTGCGGCGATCGAAGGTCAACTCAAGGAGGTCAAGAAAGACGCCCGCATCCTGCGATCCGTCAAAGGAGATGTGCCTCTGCCCCTGCTTCTAAGCGTGGGACTGTTTGAAAGCGATCGAGTCGTCAGTGCCGCCGACGATCCAACCCTGGATCACAGCGACTGCGATCACGACCATGGCCACTGCAGCCATGACCATGACCATGACCACAGTCATGGGCACAAGCACGATCACGGCCATCACCACCACGACCACAGTCATGGCGATCACAGCCATCACGATCACGGCCATGCCGATCACCTCGCCATCGAGGGGTACACCTCGCTGTCCTTCCGCAGTGATGGCCCTTTTGCCCTGCGCAAATTCCAGAACTTCCTCGACAATCAGCTGCCGGCCTCAGTCTTCCGGGCCAAAGGCATTCTTTGGTTCAACGAAAGTGAACGCCGGCATGTGTTCCACCTGGCAGGCAAGCGCTTCTCGATCGACGACAGCGACTGGCCCGGTGAGCGCAAGAACCAGCTGGTGATCATCGGCCGCGACCTGGATCACAACCTTCTGCGCAAACAGCTCCAAGCCTGCGTGGCCAAAGATGCAGGCAAAGGGTTTGCCTGAAGGAAACGGCAACAATCACGACAAGCAGGAACTGGACAAGGTGATTAAGGTGACATGACTTCGGGAGACGGCATGGTGGACCTCCTCAGCGCGACACTCGCCCTGACTGTGATCGGCGTGGCTGTCTGGATGCTGGTCGACTCCGACGATGACAACAGCGGAGGGGGCCTGATGGAGCCCACCTTGGTTCCGATTCCCGTGCGGCAAACCCGCCGCTGATCACCTTCACCCTGTTCCCACGATCCCCGCCCTTGAGCGGGGATTTTTTTTGCTCTGAGCCCGCCACCTCATAACGCTATTGCGTATCATTCGCATCTTCCCAATTAGAGCTAATGCGGATCACTCTCAATAAGCGGCCATTGCTGAGAACGGCGTCCGCTGCCCTGCTGGTCGCGACCGCATCCCTCCTCCAGGCCTGTGGAGGACAGCAGGAGAAAAGCATTGGGGTCTATTCCGGACGGCACTACAACACCGACCAAAAGCTCTACGAACGCTTCACCAAAGAAACCGGTATCCGCGTCAAGCTTCTGGAAGCCAAGGACGATGCCCTGATCCAGAGGCTGGGCTCCGAAGGCGCCAGCTCACCGGCCGATGTGCTGATCCTGGCCGACGCAGCCCGACTCGATCGCGCTGCTGGTCTGGGACTCTTCCAGGACGTGAACTCCCCAGCTCTCGAGGCGGCGATCCCCGCCAACCTTCGGGACCCGAACAATCGCTGGTTCGGCCTCACCCGACGCATGCGGGTGCCGATGCTGAATCCTGACAAGGTTCAGAGCGGACAAGTGAACCGCTACAGCAAGCTGGCGGACAAAGGACTGGCCGGCAAACTCTGCCTCCGCAACCGCAAAAGCGTTTACAACCAGTCACTGGTGGCCTTCATGCTGGATCGCACTGGCGAGGCAGAGACCGCGCGTTGGATTCGCGGCATGGTCGCCAACCTGGCCCAGCCGGTGTTCAGCAGTGACACCCCGATGATTCGTGCTGTGGCCCAGGGCCAATGCGGCGTGGCTCTGGCCAACACCTATTACCTCGGGAGGCTGCAGGCAGGCGACAAGGGTGCTGCCGACCAGGCCCTGACCAAGAGCGTGGAAGTGGTTTGGCCAGATCCCGTGCATGTCAACATCACCGGCGCTGGTGTCACCGCCACCAGCAAACAGCCCGCGGAGGCAAAACGATTCCTGGAATTCCTGGCCTCCAACCAGGCGCAGGGCGGCTACGCCGCGGCCAACCATGAATATCCAATTCAAGGCTTCGGGGACGATCCGGTTCTTGCCGCTTGGGGCACCTTCCAACAAGCCGACGTCTCCGCAGCAAAACTGGGAGAACTGAATCGCAAAGCTCTGGAACTGATGACTGCGAACGGCTGGCAATGATCCCCGCATCGCCAGCCCTCTCCAGACCCCAGGCTCCCCTGCTGCGACCGGGGCGCCGGCTGCTCAGCGGCCTGGCCGTCGTGCTGGCCCTCCTGGCTCTCCTCCCCCTCGCCGGCTTGATCGGTGCGGGGGTGCAGGGACTCGGGAATGGCTCGGCCAGCCTTGGTGCGGATGGCCCTCAGCAGATTGGCGGCACCATCGCCCTCTTGATCGGCACCACCGGCCTTGGGGCCGTTCTAGGCACTGCGAATGGCTGGCTGCTTGCCAATTGCCGGTTTCCTGGGCGACGCCTGTTGCGCGTCGCCCAACTCCTGCCCCTGGCCACTCCCTCCTACTTATTAGCCGCCACACTGGTTGACCTTGGGAGCCGCCAGGGTTGGCGCATTCATGGTCTCGGCTGGGGGGTGGTGGTGATGGCCCTCTGCACCTATCCCTATGTGTTCCTGCTGAGCACGGAAAGCTTCACGATCTGCGGTCGGCGTCAATTGGAAGCCTGTCGCTGTCTTGGTGTTGGCCCCTGGAACAGTTTCCGGCGCATCGCCCTACCGATGGCGCTTCCCTCCATCGGCGCAGGCATTGCCCTGATGGGCATGGAGGTGGTGAACGAGCTCGGTGCCGTGCAGCTGCTGGGAATTCCCAGTTTGTCTGGAGGCATCCTCCAGGCCTGGCAAGCGGACGGCAATCCAGCCGGTGCCGTGGGACTGGCCCTGATCACCCTCTGCATTGTGATGGTGTTGCTGGTGGGAGAACGGCGGCTGCGTCGTCGCAGCCGCCGCTGGGCAGATGGGGTTGCAGGCGGCGAGTCTCCGGCTTGGCAGCTTCAGGGGAGCCGGGCCCTGGTCGCCCAGATCCTCGGAGCGGTGCCTCCCCTTCTGAGTCTTGGCACACCACTGCTCTGGGCCAGCCTCAACCTTGACCAACTCAATCAAGGCATCTCGGGCGAACTGGTGATGCTGACCGGCCGCAGTCTTGGCCTTGCCCTGGCAGCCGCAGCCCTGGCAGTGATTGCAGCCCTGCTGCTGTCCATTGCCAAACGCTGGAGTCAGGCCCGCTGGCTACGGGGCCTCACCTTCCTGGCAGGCATGGGCTACGCCATCCCCGGTGCAGTCCTCGCCCTGGCCCTGCAGCTGTTGGGCGGACCCTGGCAGGTGGCACCTCTGCTGTTGCTGCTCTGGGGCTATTGCGACCGGTTTCTGGCGGTCGCCAAAGGCGGACTGGATGCCGCTCTCGAACGCCTGTCTCCGAGCCTTGATGAGGCGGCAACTGGCCTGGGCTGCCGCTGGCCGGATGTGCTCAAACGTATCCACCTTCCTCTTTTGCGCGGACCGCTCGCAGTGGGGGGATTACTTGTGTTCGTGGACACCGTGAAGGAACTCCCCCTCACGTTCGCGTTGCGTCCCTTTGACTTCGACACCCTTTCGGTGCGGGTGTTTCAGTACGCCAGCGATGAACGACTTGCCGCTGCCCTCTGGCCCACCTTGATGATCCTCGCCCTGGGGTTGATGGCGTCCCTTGCCCTGGTGCCCGGCCTGGACCACCGCCCCGAGGATCAGCGCCCGTTGAACGGCTGACCATCCCATCGCGCGATGCTGCAGCGAAACGCTTGACCTTCAGTCACCCGGCACGTCGGAAGGGATGCACTGTGGGGGCCGAACAGACTGATCAGCGAGCGATGACCCCTGGCGGGGAGCCAAGATTGCGACCCAGTTCCGCTGCAGCGGATTGAAGTTGTCATCGCTCACCGCGACAAGCGTGCGGCGACCATCCGGCAGCCGAGGCCCCCAGGCCAGTCCTTCCCAGTTATCGCTTGGAAGACCTAGGGCCAGCAGATCCCAACCGACTAACGGTTTGAGCTGGGGCGGTGCGGAATGGAGGGTGAGACGCGCCGTCCACTGCCCCGTGGCGGGAAAACTGCGATGCAAGGCCAGCACGCCGGAAGCACCATTGAGGGCCAGCAATTCCGTCAGTCCCTGGGATCGGGTGGCCGCACTGTCGGCCGGGCCGATGGCGAGATGCCCAAGGGATCTCCATGTCTGCTCTCGGGTCAAGGCCGCCACCGGCACCCGATCAAGACCTGCCTGGGGGTGGTCCTGGAGCAGAGGGGCTTCCGCAGCCGTCAGCAGGGAGCCATCGCTCTGGAGAGTGAGGGATTCAGGGCCTTGATTCACCGCCAGACCAGCATTCGTCGTTGGTTGCCAGGAGGTCGGCAAACTCTGTCGTTGCAGCAATCGACCATCTCGCAAAGACACGCGCAGCAGCTGAGCGGGCCGATTGCGAGTGCGCAGCCCCTCACTCACAATCCAGGCTTGATCCCCCTGCACCACGAGGCCTTCACCATCCATCGCAGCAGGCAAGGGCTGTCCATCCGTGCCCCGAAGCACCAACCGCCGCCCAATCCGTGCTGGGACACCACGACCAATCCAGGGCTTCAGGCCAAGGACCGGCAGAAGGAATGCCTGTGGAGCATCACTGAGGACCCAAAGCCGATCGTCGCCAGCGACGTACGCCGCTGCGGAGAAGCCCCCCAACGGTCGACCATCCATCCCCTCACGCGGAAGGGCTTGCTGACGCACCACCTCCCAACCCGCCGACCAAGGGCAGGGCAGAGCTTCAGACCAGGACGGCAGGTCGATGGCTGTCATCCAGCCCATGATGAAGACAGCGCAATGGGCTGTCTTCGCTTACCCCGGTGACGATGCGTCTGTTGCGGTGGCTCCAGCTCTGGGCCAACGCTGATCCAGCTGAACAGCCCCAGCTGCCAACACATCCGCCAGGGTGACCACCAAGCGATAGGAGAGGGCAACCGCAAGCAGGGGAGCCTCACCCACCAGACCACCAAGACGCAGCAGCAGCACAGCTTCAAACACCCCCAATCCACCGGGAGCCGCTGGAACCACCAGACCCACAGTCCAGGCCAAAGCAAAACCCGCCAGCCAGATCCAAGGGGCATGCACTGCCCCTAAATCAAACGTCTGCACACAGCACCAAAACCCGGCGAAGCGGCAGAGCACAAAGATCATTTCCAAGCCCAGAGGCCCCCAGGGGTACCCGCCGCGGCCACTCCCCAGATGATCCACATCCAGAGGTGCCAAGTCCTGCTGGCTAGTCCCCCGCTGCAGTTGCTTCCACTTCGCCCGCTCCAGCCGTGCCAGAAGCGGTTCCCGCCATCGAGGCAACAGCACAAACGCCGGCAGGACAGCCACCACAGCCAGACCCGATTGCCAACCCCCGAACGGCACCCAGAGCAAGGCAGCCACCGCCATCACCAGGGGCTCGAGCAGCACCGACACCAGGGCACGGTTGGTGCCTAGACGAGGTTGCAAGGTGCGCAGACGATCAACGAAATGCCAAATCCCACCAGGGAGGTACTTGAGCAGATTGGTGCGTAGATGCAACGACACCAGCGCGAGCCCTTCAGTGCCATGGCCGAGCCAGTTCACCAACACACGCCAGGCCAGGGCGTTCACCACCAGGCTCAACCAACTCAAACCGAGCCCGAGCAGCAGCCACCACCAGCCTCGGGCGGAAATGGAAAGGTCCCGCAATCCAGCCACATGACCGGCGAGGGCCCAGGCCACAAAGCCAAGACTCGCCAGCGTGACCCAGAGGCGCAACCCACCCGGCAGCTTCCGCTTCACAACGTCCAATCCCCCAACGGCCGGAACCGCTCTGCCTGGGCCAACACTGACATCCTCACCTGCTCAATCGAAACGTTGGCCTGGAGGCTGACGCGACGCAACTCGTCGTGCTCCACCTTTAAGGAGAGGCTCCCACCAGGCCTGCGCACCTGTTTGACGCGTAACTCCCCCCAGGGCGACGGACAGACGCCCACACGGCGCCACAACACCCAACGTCCCTGGCGGCGTTCGCGCACACCCAGGCTGGTGCCAGCACCGAGCCACACCTCCCGCACAGCGGCCACCTGCTCTGGCAGGACGAGGGCCGTCATGGCCATCCCAGGCCGACCTTTCTGCATCAACACCTGCGCGGTTGCCACCTCCAGGGCACCGGCCTGACGGAGCTGGTCAGCCAGGGCGGCGAGATCTTCCGCGGAGGCATCGTCGATCCAGGCCTCCTGCACCACCAGCTCCTGCCAAGTGGCCATCGGGTCAACGCCCCCGGGATCGAGGCGCGGAGATTCCTGAACCTGCAGCAAGCGCAGCAAATTCGGACGATCGAGCTGACGATGGCCCAGGCCGATGCCAACGCCCTCCACCACCAGATCACCAGGCTCTTCAAAACCATCCGCCAGCACAGCCATCAGGGCCAAGCCCGTGGGCGTGGTCAATTCGCCACTCGGCAGATCCAGACCAGAACGCAGTGGCACCCGATGACGGCGCGCCAATTCCAAAACGGCCGGGGCGGGCACAGGCAGGCAACCATGGGCGGTCTGCACCGTGCCGCGACCGACTGGCGGGACGCGACAGAGGAGGCGATCCGGTGCCAGGGCGGTGATGGCAGCACACACCCCCACCACATCCACCAAGCTGTCGAGTGCCCCCACCTCGTGGAAGTGCACCTGGTCAGGGGATGTGCCGTGCACAGCCGCCTCCGCATCCGCAAGAGCTGAAAACACAGCCAGCACCCGTTGTTTAAGCACAGGGTCAAGGGGTGCCTGATCAATTTGGTGACGCAAGTCGCGCCAATGCCGGTGCTCGGTCTGTGGCACGACTGCGTCCACATCGAGTTGCAATCCACGCAGTCCCCCGTTGCGGCCTTCCTCCACCACCAGGCGATAGGCGCCGTCGAGGCCCAAGGCAGAAAGGGGCTGCTCAACACAGCTCCGAGACACCCCCAGATCGAGACAAGCCGCCAACAACATGTCGCCTGCGAGCCCGGTGGGGCAGTCAACCACCAGGGAGCCCATCAGTCCGCTGAAGCCTCAGGGGATGGCACTGCCGGCGGAGCGCTCAGCAACTCATCAGCCAGTTGCTCCAAAGGCTGCCGCTGCGCACGCAACCACTGATCCACCTCTCGGCGGGCGCGTCGCTGTTCCCGTTGGGCCGTATCCACATCGTGACCCGACAGTCCCCAGAGCCGCCCCAGGAGTGCACGATCATCAGCCCCACCCCGGGCTGATCCGTAAATCAAGGTCTCAGCAGCGATCCCGGCCTGCAACACACGACTCCAACGACGCAGGTCCTCGAGAGGCATGCGCACGCTGGTGGGGATGGCAAATTCTGTGGCGCCATTGCTCCGCACCCCGGCTTGCAAACAAGCACGGGTGCCCACCAGCACCCGCTCAACAGGCAGCTCGTTCTCCCGTGCCAGCAACAGATGACCGGCTTCATGGCAGGCAATCCGGCGTAACCGAGCGCGACCCCCAGGCAAGGATTCGGCCAACAGATGGCCGCCCAGACCATCCCACTGGGATGCATCCACCGTCAGCCCCACCAGCAGACCGCCTAAGCCGACAGCGATCCAGGCCGGGGAGATGCCCACGAGCGGGCCGAACACGGCAACCAAGGTGGCGCCCGCGACAGCAGCACCTGCAGTGCCACTCGACACCGAACCTCGCGACTCACCGCCGCTGCTGCGCTGAGCGGAGGGCTCCATCAGGCCTGGGCCTGCCTGCCGCGCCCCTTTCCACCACGCCCCTTGCCCCCGCGGGTCGGCATGGGAGCAATGGCCTCAAAGCTCTCGACGTGAAGATCCTGACCCTGACGACGCACCTCAAGATTGACGAAGTGGCGCAGCTGCTCAATCGGGATTTCTCCCTTGAGCTGAAGCTTGAAGGGAAGGGGCCGACTGCCATCAGCGCGAGGCTGCTGACGCACCTTCACCACCAGCTCACCGCTTTCAGGGCGGGTGAAGATCAATTCACCGCGAATGGAGAAGTAATCGTCTCCCTCCGGGAGGGTGTCGTGTACAGGCTCCGCATCTCCAGCTGGAGCCTCTGAGCGGTCGAGAGTGCTCGGCTCCCAGATGCCGGCAATTTGCAGATGCAGATGCCCCCCGTCACGGGAACGGGGATAGACCACCCAGAGATGGGGATGGTCCATGGCCAGGTGACGGCGCATCAGCGTGAGCATGCGGCCCAGCACCACCGCCTCCACTTCTTGGCCTTGGTCATCCACCAAGACACCACGGGTGAGCTGGTCCTCGGACTCAGGCTTGTAGGTGCCGCGGACGACGCCGATGGCCCGGTATTGCAGCGGTTCGGTGACCGGGGAAATCGGATGGTCGCGCATGAATCGATAAGGGCATGCAGTAGCCCGCAACAAACTCTAGCCAGCACAGGCGATGCACCTCAGACTGCGCAGGTCCAGTGGTGATCAACAGCAAGCGGTGGCAGGACGCAAGCGATGGTGGCTTGGTGGTGGCTTGGTGGTCGCCCTGGGGGTGGGCTGGCTGCTAAGCGAACTGATGCATGGCCAGTCCAGCGCTTCTCCCAGTCGGGTTGAAGTCGACCGCCAGGTCAGCGCTTTGCTCACCCGCAGGGAGCAAGGGCCCCTCAATGCGGTCGATGAACGCCGCCTGCTGGAACGGCTCCTGGCCCTGGGCCGGCTGCCGGAAAGCATCGTGTTGGTCGAAGATCAACTGGCTGCCCAACCCAAGGCCTGGCGATGGCGGCTGCTGCTCAGCCAGCTGGAACTTCGCAATGGCAACAGCCGCGGTGCGGAGGTGCACCTGCAACAACTGTCGCGTCTGCACCCCACCAATCCCGATGTGCTTCAGGCCCTGGCCCTGCTCCGCCTCCAGCAGGGGCGTCCCCAGGTCGCCATCAGCGTGGTGGAGACAGCCCTGAAAACAACCGACCCAAGCCAACGGGTGCCTTTGGGACTACTCCTGGCGGATCTTCAACGCCAGAGCGGTTCTGGTGCCGCTGCACTCACCACCTACCAACAACTCATCAAAGACGCCCCTGGTGATGCCCGCCCGTTCATGGCGCAAGCACTGCTGATGCAGGAACAGGGAAATCGGGATCAGGCCCTGGCTCTGCTCGAGTCAGCCCGCCAAAAGCAGGTCGCCATCAATGCCGACACCCAGGCGATTGATGCCTTGGCAGCGCGCTGGGGCCTGGTGAGCAACCGCGCCAAGACAAGCCCAGCCGGGGAGACAAGCCTCAAGGAGCAGGAGTCTGAGCTTCCCAACCCTTAAGAGCCGCATCGATGGCATCAACGGGATCCGTGGCATCGCTCATGGATGTGGCCTGACGCAGGCGGTTGAGCAGATCCATCGGATTCGTGGCATCCAGGACGGAACCCTTGGGCTTGCCAGGCTCTGTGTTGTAGATCTCCTGTTCGGCCGGCGTTTGATAACCGGTCATCGGTGCCTGGGATTGAGCCAAAACTGGGGCTGCAGCCCCCCAGGTCACGACCGCAGCGCTCAGGGCCATGAGTCGTTGGATCGAGGGCATCGTCTGACTCCAGGAGAAGCAATGCTAAGGGTCTCCTTGGTTTGAAGGAACCCTGTGCTGATTGCCAGCTGGAACGTGAACTCCGTCCGCACCCGTCTGGACCATGTGCTGGCCTGGCTGCAGACCCACCAACCGGATCTGCTTTGCCTGCAGGAAACCAAGGTCGATGACCCGCTTTTTCCTCAAACAGCCTTCGAAAGCATTGGCTATCACGTCAGCTTTCACGGCCAAAAGTCTTACAACGGTGTGGCGATGATCAGCCGCGTCCCCCTCGAGGACGTGCGCTGCGGATTCATTGGCGAATTAGCGGACGACCCAGAAGCGAGCGAGCTGGGAGAGCAAAAACGCGTGATCAGTGCCCTGCTCGATGGGGTGCGCGTCGTGAATCTCTATGTGCCGAATGGCTCCTCTCTGACGTCCGACAAATACCCCTACAAGCTGAAGTGGCTGAACTGCCTGAAGCGTTACCGGGAAGCAGCACGAGAACGGGATGAACCCCTCTGCATCGTGGGTGACTTCAACATCGGCATGGAAGCGCGTGACATTCACGATCCCGAGCGCTTAACGGGCGGGATTATGGCCACCGATGCAGAACGCACAGCCTTACAAGCGGCCCTGGGTGAAGGCATGGTTGATGTCTTCCGTGTGTTCGAACCGGATGCAGGCCACTGGAGCTGGTGGGACTACCGCAGTGGAGCCTGGAACCGCGACAGCGGCTGGCGGATCGATCACATCTATCTCTCTGAGGATCTGCTCGACCTGGCGCGCAGCTGCGTGATCCACAAGCAGGAACGGGGCAAGGAACAGCCCAGCGACCATGCACCGGTCGTGGTGGATCTGTGTTGGCCACCCGAGGATGACGAGGAGGACTGGGGCGACGACTAACCGCCACCAACCTTGGTCGTTTCAGAACGCCGTGACAGAGGGGTCTGAGCGCAACGTCACCGCTCTGCGGGATGACTCAGCACAGGTGGTGGGAGTCGGGAAGATCTTTCCCGGGTTGGCCAGCCCCTCCGGATCAAACGCCAACCGCAGCCGCCGCATCGTGGCGAGATCGTCTGGGGTGAACATCCAATCGAGATAGCAACGCTTGTCCGCGCCGACGCCGTGCTCTCCGGTGATGCTCCCACCCACCGCCAGGCACTCACGCAGGATCGCTGCCCCCAGCTCCTTGACGCGCTGGTCCACCCCCGGATCATCCCGGCGGTACAGGATCAAGGGGTGGAGATTGCCGTCACCGGCGTGGAACACGTTGGCCACTGGCAAACCATGGGTCCGACTGAGCGATTCGATCGCCGCAAGCACTTGGGGAAGACTGCTGCGAGGCACCACTCCGTCCTGCACGTAATACGTCGGTGAGATCTGACCGACCGCAGCAAAAGCGGACTTACGTCCTTTCCAGAGCAGGGCGCGCTCTGACGCTTCATCCGCACGACGCACAGCACGCGCTCCAGCCTCGAGACAAAGGTCAGCCGCCCGATCAGAAGCCACGGCAACTTCCGCAGCCTGGCCATCCAATTCGATCAGCAACACCGCCGCCGCATCACGGGGGTACTCGTCACGGCCAAACAGATCGTTAACGGCATTGATCATGAAGTTATCCATGATCTCCATCCCTGCAGGCAAAACGCCGGCAGCAGTCACCCGGCGAACGGCGTCACCTGCGGCTTCCATCGTGGGGAAATCCGCGAGCAGCACGCTCACCTTTTCCGGAGCCCGCAGGAGTCGCAGGGTGATGGCCGTGGCAATGCCGAGGGTGCCTTCGCTGCCAATAAAGGCCCCGCGCAAATCGAGATCCGGACTCTCCACCAGATCGGAACCCAGAAGCGTGACGCTGCCATCAGGCAAAACCACTTCCATGCCCAGAACATGGTTGCTGGTCACCCCGTATTTCAGGCAGTGCACTCCTCCGGAATTCTCGGCGACATTGCCGCCGATGCTGCACACCACCTGACTGGACGGATCCGGGGCGTAATAAAAGCCATCTCCAGCAACCGCCCGCGTGACCCAGCTGTTGATCACACCGGGCTGCACGGTGATCGTTTGGTTGGGGAGATCCACCTTCAGGATTTCACGCATGCGGCTGGTGACGATCAGCAGGGCTTCCTGCTCCGTCACCGCGCCGCCTGAGAGTCCCGTTCCACTGCCGCGGGCGACAAAGGGAACGCCATGGGCATGACAACAGCGCAAGGTCTCCGCCACCTCTTCGGTGGTGCGAGGCAGCACAGCGAGGGGCGGCTGGTGACGGTCAATTGTCAAACCATCACAGTCATAAGCAAGCAATTCCTGGCGCTTGCGCACCACAGCACCTGCAGGGAGCCGTCGGCTGAGATCTCTGTCCAGAGCTGCCCAGTCGTGCATCAAGACCCGCACATCCACCTCAGGCAACTGTGGCAGAACTGGCGCCTCTGCAGTACCGCTTCAGTCACACTTCAGTCGCGGGTGACCGTTTTGGGTCAGGATGTTCAACGGTTTGCATCTGCCCCTTGGCATCCGTCCCCGTGACAGCTCCCACCCTGAACACCAGCCACTCCCAGGCCATCTTCAGTGCTGCCCAGAGCCTGATGCCTGGTGGCGTGAGCTCGCCGGTGCGAGCCTTCAAGTCGGTGGGCGGACAGCCGATCGTGTTCGATCGGGTCAAAGGTCCCTACGCATGGGATGTGGATGGCAATAAATACATCGATTACATCGGCAGCTGGGGGCCCGCCATCTGCGGCCATGCCCACCCCGAAGTAATCAGCGCTCTCCAGGAAGCGATCGAGAAGGGCACGAGCTTTGGCGCGCCCTGCGCTTTGGAGAACACCCTCGCTGAGATGGTGATCGACGCTGTTCCCAGCGTGGAGATGGTGCGCTTCGTGAACAGCGGCACCGAAGCCTGCATGGCGGTGTTGCGCCTGATTCGCGCCTACACCGGCCGCGACAAGGTCATCAAGTTCGAAGGCTGCTACCACGGGCACGCCGACATGTTCCTGGTGAAGGCTGGATCCGGCGTTGCAACGCTTGGCTTGCCCGACTCCCCCGGTGTGCCCCGCAGCACCACGGCGAACACCCTCACCGCCCCTTACAACGACCTTGAGGCGGTCAAGCAGCTCTTTGCGGAAAATCCCGACGCCATCGCCGGCGTCATCCTTGAGCCAATCGTGGGCAACGCCGGCTTCATCACTCCTGAGCCCGGTTTCCTCGAAGGTCTTCGTGAAATCACCAAAGAGCATGGTGCTCTGCTGGTGTTCGACGAAGTGATGACTGGCTTCCGCATCAGCTATGGCGGCGCACAGGCCCACTTCGGAGTCACCCCTGACCTCACCACGATGGGCAAGGTGATCGGCGGTGGACTCCCTGTGGGTGCCTATGGCGGTCGCCGCGAAATCATGGAAATGGTGGCTCCCGCAGGCCCCATGTACCAAGCGGGAACCCTGAGTGGTAACCCCCTTGCGATGACTGCAGGCATCAAAACGCTCGAACTGCTGAAGCAACCCGGCAGCTACGAAAAGCTCACCGCTTCCACCGAGCGGTTGATCAACGGGGTGATGGGTGCTGCACGCGAAGCCGGTCTGCCGATCACCGGAGGCAGTGTCAGTGCCATGTTTGGCTTCTTCCTCTGCGAAGGCCCGGTGCGCAACTTCGAAGAAGCCAAAGCCACTGATTCAGAGCGCTTTGGCAAACTGCATCGCGCCATGCTCGAGCGCGGTGTTTATCTCGCACCGAGCGCATTCGAAGCGGGCTTCACCTCCCTTGCTCACTCCGACGCTGACATCGACGCCACGATCCAAGCGTTCCGGGAAAGCTTCGCTGAGATCGCCTGATCAAACAGCAGCCATCAAAAAGGCCCCGGTAGCTTTTGCTTCGGGGCCTTTTTGATGGCTGCTCATCATCAAGCCGACGCTGAATCAGCTTGATGATCAACACAGAAACCTATTTCTTCTTACCGTCGAGAAGATCGATTAGTTCCTGCAGTTTTTCGATCGACTCGCGCACAGATGTGGCCTCAGGCATGGCGCCCTCTTCCATGACAGCAAGGTGCATTTCTTTGCACATGTTGCGGAGCTGCTGAATTCTCTGCTTCACATCAGCTTTTTTTTCAGCAGCAGTCGGCATCGCATTCCAGGCAATTTCGGCAGCTTACCATTTGCCATCAACGCCGAGTGTGGTTCGCCTACAGAGCGCAGAACCCTCATCTCCAATCTCTCTCGCCCCCACAGGCTCGCCATGACACGAGACATCCCGGCCCAGGAGCTGGTCCGCAAGTGGTTTCGCAGCCACCTCCTCGGACGAGAACTGGAACTGCAAGACCTGTATGAACTGGCCCCCGGCGATCTGGATCTCTTGATGGCCGAAACCGCGGAGATCCGCTCCGACACCGACAACAAAGCCCGCAGCCATGGCCGCTGGTGCACAGCCGGTTATGTGCTCGAACTCGCGCGGATCATCGACTCCCGTCGCAGCGCTGAAGACAGACAACAGCCGTGAGCCCTTCCCTCGCCGATCAGCTCCTAGCCAAGCGGATGAATGAGCTCGACATCAGTCTGGTGCTGGCACGACTGCAAGACGAGCACTATCAATTGGACGCCACCGAGTTCCTCGCAGACGTGCTCGCCCCCAATCGCATCCAGGCGATCGAGACCTTCATCTGGACACACCTCAAGGCGAGCTTTGTAGGCAAAACCTTCGCGCTCGATCCCAGCTTTCTCAAGGCCCATGTGGACTGGGCCAGCGCTTGGCGTCAGTTGCGTCAGCACCATGGGATCGGCTGTGTCCAACTGCCCAAGGAACCCAACCAGACATTGGTGCAGTTTGTTTTTGTGGCTGGGCCCAATGCCCTCTGCCCCGACCAACCAGCACTCAATCGAGACCAGGGCGACCCCAACTGCACCGACCAGCTCATCTGGGAACCATGATTCAGCAATGACGCGACTTCTTCCTCTCCTGATCGCAGGACTGCTTCAGTCGACACCGGTGATGGCCGAATGCAGCAGCGAAACCAAGCGCGACCTGGCCAACAATGCCGTGGTGGTGGGTGGACTCGTGGCGCTTTGCGGGCTTCACGCAGACGGTCTCATCACCACGACGTCATTGGCGACTTACCTGAAACGCGACGCGCAACGCATCCAACAAGAGCCCGAAAACCTGAAAATGGTGCGTGCGGCAGAACAGAAATTCAAACGCGACTTCCCTGATTGCCCCATCCCCAGGATGTATTTCGGGCCCTAAGCCATTGGTGAAACAACCAGTCGGACAAGGGCGGCAAGAAAGCACAAAAGAAGGCAGCTTAACGCTGCAGCAAAGCCCAGGGTTAACGCACCCTTCCAAGCCAACCCATTCAGTTGAACAAGAACGACCACGCGGTCTGCAAAAGGCTGCACCTTGCAGCCTCCATGTCCAACTGAAGGAAATCCTCAGCGGTAGTTTTCAAACTGAAGGGGCACATCCAAATCTTCTTCCTTGGATTTGAGCAACTGAATGGCTTGCTGGAGGTCATCCTTGCTCTTGCCGGTGATGCGCAGGCTTTCACCCTGAATCGCCACGGTCACCTTCTTGAGGTCATCGCGCACGCTCTTGCTGAGCTTTTTGGCCAACTCTTGGCTCAGTCCCTTGCGCAGTTTCACCACCTGCTTCACCCGATTACCGCCCACCGCTTCAGCAGGCTGAAAGTCAAAGATCTTGAGCGAAAGATTGCGCTTGGTGGCCTTGGTACGCAACACATCCTCCACCGCTTGCAACGTCATGTCGCTGGCGGTGGTGATCACCACTTCAGTCTCCTCGAGCTCGATCTCTGTGCCGGAATCCTTGAGGTCGTAGCGGTTTCCCACATCCCGACGCACCTGATCGAGCGTGTTCACCAGCTCCTGACGGTCGAAATCCGACACCACATCGAAGGAGTAGGTGCTGGCCATAGGAACTGATCAAACACAAGCCCCTCCACCCTATCGGTGGTGACGCCAGCTGCCCTCAACGCTCTCACCACAGCACCGCCATTCCTTTCAATGGGGTGAATCAACCCACATCCGATGGATCTCTCCGCCCTGTTCACGGCCAATGCCGCGGCCCCGTATGCCTGGTCTCTCGTGCTGGCAGGGGCTGTCGTGGTGGCCAGCATCGTCCCCCTTGGTGCAGCGCGTTCTCAGGCCGACTTCACCATGGCCGACATGGGAGCACCGCGGGCCATGTTTGACCGTCTACCCGCCTGGGGAAAACGGGCGAGCTGGGCACATCAGAACAGTTTCGAAGCCTTCAGCCTGCACGCCCCAGCCGCTCTGCTGGCGCTGGTAGCGGCCCTGCAAACAGGCTCCTTACCCGGCCTCGCGGCCGCCGCAGCACTCCTGCAGCCCGCCCTGCGATTGGTCTACATCGGGGCTTACGTCGGCAATGTTCCTCCCCTGAGAGGTCTGTGCTGGGCATCCGCCCTGCTCTGCACAGGGGTGTTGTACCTGGAAGGGCTCAGGGCACTGCTATCGGCGGGGTGACTCCGCCCATTGGGCCAATGCTTTCGACGAATCACCAATCGACGCCATCGACTCGTAGACGTAGGCCTCCCAGCCCTGCTTGGGCAGGCCTGCAAACACCATCAAATTGAGGGGGTAGTGGTCGGAATCGGTGCAGCGACGGAAGTCATCGCGAAACAAAAACACCGGCTTCCCCAAGGCAAAGGCAACGCCCAACTCCACCATCACCCCCTCATCAGGGGGTGTGCCGTTCACAATCGCGAACAACCCATCAGCCTCTCGCACATCGTGCAGACACTGCTGTGAAACGCTGTAAGCCCAACCGGGTTGGTGGAGGTCGACGTCGCTGTTGCGCTGAAAGGGTTCCCAAACCGTGAGCCCAAGCTGTTCGAGCTCCCGCACAAAGGGGGGAAGAAGTCGTTCTCGACTGACCGCCGAGAAACCCAGTGGCGAAGCCAGATAAATCGTCTTACCCCCCATCACCAATCAATCCTGGTTTCCCTGAAACTTCTTGAGGGCTGCCACCAGGGCCGCGGGTGACTGGGGATCCACCATCAACACGCTTCCGCCAGGAGCCTCCGCCAGCTGCTCGCCCATCGCCATCCAATCCTTGGCCAGCATCAAGCGCATCGCCTCAGCTGTCTTGGGATTGGCCTGCAGCGCCTCGGCCATCACCAAGCCAGCCTTGGCCTTGGCTTCTGCCAGCACCTCCTGCTGCTTGGACTGCGCTTCTGCCTCCAACAACAGAGCCTCTTTCTGAGCCTTGGCATCGAGCACCAGGGCCTCGGCACGACCGCGTGCTTCGTTGAGCTGCGCCTCCTTCTCTCCCTCAGAGCGCAGGATGGCTGCACGCTTCTCCCGTTCCGCCGTCATCTGTTGTTCCATCGCCTGCTGCACACCAGCGGAAGGAACGATGTCGCGCATCTCCACGCGGGTGACCTTCACCCCCCAGGGATCCGTAGCCTGATCCAGCTCACGCATGAGCAGCTCATTCACCTCACTCCTGGTGGTGAAAGTCTGATCGAGGTCAAGTTTGCCCATCTCCGCCCGGATCTGGGTCAGCACGAGATTGACCATCGCCGCTTGGAGGTTGTCGACGGCGTAATACGCCCGTGAATGCTCCAGCAATTGCCAATACACAACCGCATCCACTTCGATCGACACGTTGTCACGGGTGATGCACTGCTGCGGTGGGATATCGAGAACCCGCTCCTTGAGCGATTCATGGCTCACCACCTTTTCCACCACGGGCAACACCAGAGACAGCCCAGGCTGCAATTCACGGTCGAACTTCCCGAGCCGTTCGACCAACCGGGAGCGACCACCACTGGTGACCTTCACGCTGCCGGTGCCAAGCACTGCCAAGAGAATGAGGGCAGGGAGACTGAGGATTGCTTCCATAGCCGCGACGCAACTGTGCGGACCCTAAGGACGGTGCCTCGACGAAACAACCTCCTCCCCAGAACAGTTCGCTGGCATCAAAGTGGGGGAAGTCGCCTCCTCAGCACCAATGGCTGCGTTCTGGGTGCCCTTGATCTGGTTATTGGTGGCCGTAGCGCTGTTGGCGCTGGAACTGGCTCAGCCAAGCTTCGATGGTCTGATGTTCGCCGCGCTGGCGGCTCTGGTGGTGTCAGTGCTGACAGCCCTGGGCCCTCTGCCCATGCTGATCCAGGTGGCACTGTTCGTGGCGATCACCGTTGTGGGCACCATCTGGCTCACCCGCTGGTCAGCCAGTCGCAATCCCGAACCAGGAAGCCAACGCCAACGGGAAGAACTCGCTGACGTGCTGAGTGCAATCCCAGCGGGAAGAGAAGGCCGGGTGCGTTGGCATGGGCAGAGTTGGGCCGCCACCTCACTGGATCTCGACCGTGCCCTGGAACCAGGCGAACGGGTGCTGGTGGTGGGCCGCGATGGCACTCAACTCCAGGTGATGGCCACCATCGGAGTCAATCAAAAAACAGAAGGCTGACCACCTTCCCCATTTCCTCAGCACTGCGGCAGCTGTTGAGCAGAGTTTCACTGTCGTGAAACGCCAGGCAAATCAACTGATCACAACGGCTGATGATGTCTTGATTGCACAGACTGCTGGCCAGAGGCAACGGCAGATCGTCCTGCTCAGGTTTTTCAATCAGATGCAGCACCCGATCCAGACTGTCTCGGATCTCCGGCAGTTGCCGCTCCAGACTCTGAGGCAATAAAACGGTCAGTTTGGAGGGATCAACCTCCAGCACACCGCGGATGACTGCTGCGTTGACACCCTGCGCCCCTGAAGTGACCAACGAGTGACCTTCCTGAGCAAGGGAGCGGGCGATCAGTTCAACAAGATGAATCGCCACGATCGGAACGTGGCGGCTCCCAAGGATTGCAATCCTTCGCTTGCCTTTGTCCTGGAGAAGGGCCAGTTCCTGGGCAAGGGTGTCGACCTTGTCGAGGGCAGGGAGATCAAGGGAGCGGCTCAAAGACATCCCGCCAGTAGCAGTTTGAAAGTAGCAGCAATTTCCCCAGTCAGGGAGCCGAAAGCGGGGCCGTTTCTATCGGATGCAAACAAGACCCAGCGAGATCAAGCGGCCAGCCCCAGGACTGCAAACAAACGCTCGAGCTGGCAATGCTCCTCCACCAAGCGGAATGCATAGGTGGCCTTCACCGCCTCATGCAGACGCACATGACCAAACGCCTGTTCGATCACTTCAACTGTGGCCAGGGTGTCGCGCTCCACCTTCAACAGTGGAACCTCCAATTCATCAGCTCGACTGATCAGTTGAGGCAAAGGGTCTCCAGCACCAGTGAGAATCAGACATTGGGTTGATGCTTCCAGTGCCGCCAACTGAATATCAGTGCGGTCAGCGCCAGTGACCACGGCCATGTTGCGGCGGCGGCGGAAAAACTCCATGGCCGAGTTCACATTCATGGCGCCGATACTCAGTGTTTCCACCAAGAGCTCAAGGCGCTCCTCACAACAAATCACTCGCGCATCGAGACGGCGAACCAGTTCCCCGACGGTGACGCTGCGGAGCAGGGGGGATCGGGGCATCACCCCAAAGACCGCCAACCCCAGTGACTCCAGCTCAGGCACCACATGACGCTGAAGGGTCTCCACCTCGTCGGGCGTGACCGCATTGAGAACGATGCCCGCCAGCCTCTCGCCCAGCTGATCACGGGCCGCCAGCAGAGCATCGACACTGCGGCTGTCCTGCCAGAGGTGCACCAGCACCACCGAGGCATCAAGCCCCTGGGCCAATTGACCAAGGCTGAGGCCGTAGAGAAGACCTTCGTGCAGGCTGCCGGCAGCCTCCAGCAAGGTCACTGTGCTGTCATCAGCTTTCAGCTGCTGCTGCAGCTGCGCAAACCCTGCGCCCGCTTCAAGGGTTCCGGCCTCCAGGCGCTGATCAGCTGTGGCAGGAGCCAGCAGATGCAGAGACGGAATCAGTTGATCATCCGTCAGGCCGAGGGTGGTGCCGATAAAACGAACGTCATCGTCAATGAGGGGATCGGGCAGTGGGCCCACCTCGGGAGTCCAATCAAGACTGGTGGCCAGTGGCTTGCCGAAGCGCACTGCATGGCCGGCTGTAGCCAGCTGACGGGCCAAGCCCAGCACCAGGGCGGATTTCCCACTGAAGGGCTCGCACGACCCAATCAACAAGGTGGATCCCATCACCAGCTCCGAGCGCCCTTGTGGGACTCAATGTAACGGCCCCGACTCGACTGATTCGCTCGCATCGTGCTCCAGCAGAAGCCATTGCCAAAACGCATCCGAGAAATCCGGAACAGCAGCAGCAGAATTCACCTGAATCAGCAAGGTGGCGAGCTCATGGGCAGGCATCACGAAGCTGTAGTGCAGCTCTGCTGAATCAGGGAAGGTCAATTCACATCGGCAGGGCGTCAGCGGTGCTCGCACGCTGCTCCAGGTCAGAACGAAGGCATGACTGTCGCCAGCATCAAGGGAGCGGCAGCCTTCAAAGCGCCCCAGATTCAGCTGAGGCAATATCCGCCGTAAAGCCTCCTCCTGCTGCAAGCCTCCGCAATAGGGGGCGAACAGGGCAATCTGAGCGGCTTCAGCGGGGCTGCCCACAGGCTGCAGGGATTTCTCCAAGGATGCCCCAAGCTGGGGCAATGGCCCACTCTTCAGCTGCCTCAGGTCCCCAGTCCCCTTGGCAGGGATTGCGAATCGGCATCACCGGCGTTCGTGGGGCCCTGGGGCAGGCCCTCTGTCGGCAGTTTCTGGCGCAGGGCGCCGTCGTGGTGGGCCTCAGCCACGGCCCCCGTCCGCAGAGCGAAGACCCATCGTCGGTGCCTCAGGAATGGACGCAATGGCATTGCGACCGCGAAGACGCGCTCGATCCCGTGTTGCGCACCCTCGACGTGCTGGTGCTCAATCACGGCATCAATCCTGCAGGAGATCAACGCAGCGAGACCCTCTCGCGGGCACTGACCATCAATGCCCTGAGCAGCTGGCGCCTTCTCAACCGCTTTGAAGCGATCGCCACGGACTGTCCCAACGAGGGGCGTCCACGCCAGCTTTGGGTCAACACCTCAGAAGCAGAGATCCAGCCGGCGCTGAGTCCTGGCTATGAACTGAGCAAACGCCTGATCGGCCAACTGGTCAGCCTGCGGTGGAGCAATCGCAGTGCCGAGCAACGTCAACGGATGCAGCTACGGAAGCTCGTGCTTGGCCCGTTCAAATCCGAGCTCAATCCCATTGGCCTGATGTCAGCAGACTGGGTTGCACAGCAAGTGCTGTTCCAGGCACGCATGAACCTGTCGTTGATCATCGTGACTCCCAATCCGCTGACCTACCTGTTGATGCCGATGAGCGAATTGGGGAGAGGGATTTACAACCGCCTGTTCAATCGCCCCGGTCCGTAAGGATCTCGCAGCCATCAGAGGTGACCACAATTGTGTGTTCCCACTGAGCGGAGAGGCTGCCGTCACGGGTGACAACAGTCCAACGATCCTTGAGGGTCCGGCAGTGCTTGCTGCCGGCATTGAGGATCGGTTCCACCGCCAGGGTCATGCCCGCCCGGAGCTTCACGTTGGGGAGCTCATCGGTGCGGAAATTGAACACCGACGGCTCTTCATGCAGATTGCGACCCACGCCATGACCGGTGTAGTCCTCGACCACACTGAAGCCGTTGGCAGCAACGTGGTCTTCCACCGCACCGGCGATATCAAGGAGCGTGTTGCCAGCCTTGATTTTCGCCAACCCAGCCATGAGGGACTCCCGGGCGACGCGGCTGAGGGTTTGCGCCTCCTCGGGGGCATCACCCACACAGATGGTGATGCAGCTGTCGCCGTGATAGCCGTCGAAGTAAGCCCCTGTGTCCACCTTGAGCAGATCACCGTTGCGGATCACTCGCTTGTTGCTGGGGATTCCGTGCACCACTTCGTTATTGATGCTGGCGCAGATGCTGGCAGGGAAACCGTGATAGCCCTTAAAGCTGGGAGTCGCTCCCATCTCGCGGATCCGTCGCTCCGCTAGTGCATCAAGGTCGCCGGTGGTCTGACCAGGCTCCACAGACCCCATGATTTCCCGCAGCACGGTGGCCACGATGCGGCTGGCCTCAGCCATGATTTTGAGCTCGCGCGCCGACTTGACCTCCACGCCACGACGCTGCTGGATGCGCGGTCCTGTCGCGGTTGCTTTACCACCGTTGGAAGCAGCCAAAAGGTCAGCGAAGAGATTCATCGAAACGGGCAAACGAGGTGGCTGGGATGTCGCTGCGGGCGGGTCCTGAAGTCCGCGGCCAACTCGACGGTCCTGATTTCACGCTATCAATATCTGCAGCTTCAGGAGAGGGTGATGCCGTGGCTGCGCCGCATCCGCCAGCTGCATCGCTGGGTCGCCCCCTTTGTTGTATTGCCGTTGCTGGTCAGCCTGACCACAGGCGTGGGCTATCGCATCGCCCGCGACTGGGGAGGCCTCAGCAGGGATCAGGTGCACTGGCTCATGAGCCTGCATGAGGGGGAATGGCTTGGCCCCCGGCTGGAACCAGTGGTGGTGTTGCTCAACGGCTTAGGTCTGCTTTGGATGCTGGCGACCGGAGCGACCTTGGCTTGGCAGCATTTGCGCGGGAGTGGGCAGAGGCCTCAGGAATCAGGGAAGGCGAAGGGGTAAGCTGGTTGTTTGGCGTGATTACCCGGAGCTGGGATGGCAGCGGATCCGAAAGAGACTTCCGTAAAGGAAGAGGCCACTGAAGTGGCCAACAGTGACGTAGCTGTCGCCGATGCTCCCGCCAAGGCGAAGAGCGGAGCAGCAGCAGTGAAGCTCAGCGCCCAGCAGCTGATCCACGAATTCGAAGCTGCTCAGAAAAAATCTGAGCTGCCCGACATCTACGTGGGTGACACCGTGCGTGTTGGCGTCCGCATCAGCGAAGGCAATAAAGAGCGAGTCCAGCCCTACGAGGGTGTGGTCATTGCGAAGCGCCACGGTGGCCTTAACGAGACCATCACTGTGCGCCGTATTTTCCAGGGAATCGGCGTTGAGCGTGTGTTCATGCTCCACAGCCCCCAAGTCGCCTCCATTAAGGTCGAGCGCCGCGGTAAAGTGCGCAGGGCGAAGCTTTTCTATCTGCGTGACCGGGTGGGCAAGGCCACTCGCGTGAAGCAGCGCTTCGACCGCTGAGGCTCCGGCCTCATTACTGTCCAAAAACCATTGCTTGCGATGGTCGAGGGGTTCATCGCCTTGCGCCGTTAGTTCAGTTGGTAGAACGCAGGTCTCCAAAACCTGATGTCGGGGGTTCGAGTCCTCCACGGCGCGTCCGATGACCCCTCATGCACATTTCTGAGTTCGAGCATGGAGTTGGATCTTCAACCTGGTGATGTTGTGAAGGTGCTCGAATCAGCCGCCCTTGGCTGGGTTCGGGCCCGAGTGATTCGGGTTAAGTCTGGTGGTCGAGTGGTCGTTCAAAGCGATCAGGGTCGTGAATTCACTGCCCGTGGCAACCAGGTCCGATTGATTGAGCCCGCAGGTTTCCGTCCCTGAACGGTCAATCAGGTATTTCTCTGAGCTCCGCCCTCCGGCGGAGCTTTTTTTATGGCTGACTTCAGACCTCAGCCGCCATCTGCAAGTCAGCGAACTGTCCAGCCAAGGCTTCGCAGCGGTGGATCAGACAGGTCTTCAGCTCTTGGAGAGACGGCTGATCCTGAAGGTCCCTGCGCATCACAAGGGCTTCACCGCTGATTAAGCCCAGGTCATAATCCAGGCGAACCAATCCAGGCATCGCTTGCAAGGCGAGTGAACTGGCGTAGGCCAACGTGACCTGATCTTCAGTGCGCTCCTGCCAGAGCTCAGGGCGAAACCGTTTCATCCGCACACGGTTTTGCCAGAGACCATGGGAACGCAGCACGGCCTCTGTCTTGGGAAACAGACCTGAGGGCAAGGCCAAACTGGGAAAAGGGTCGAGATCCTGATCCGTTAAACCAGATCGCCCAGCAAGGGGGTGATCTGCAGCAGCCACAAGATGCACAGGGGTGCGGCAGAGATCGATGACAGCCAACTCGGGGTCGTCTTCCGGCAGATCCGGCTGATAACTACCGATCCATGCATCAATCACACGCTCACGCAGGAGCTGCAGCGGACGCTCCATTCCCACGTGATCCCAGATCCCTCCTTCCCAGCCCTGCGGCAAGGGATCAAGAAACGCCGGTGCCGCCCAGAAATTGGCCTCAATCCTGAGGGGATAACTATCAGGATCGCGCTGCAAGCGCTTGAACTGATGCACCCGTCGCTCCATGAACAGCAGGGTGGAGTCCCCTTCAAACTGCCACTCCCCACGGACCCGCTCGAGCGCCAGATCAAACAACGCCAAGGTCTCCACGTTGTTCCGAGACACCGTGCTCTGGGAGCAATGCAAACGCTGAGCCGCTTTTTCTCCGGACCGCAACCAGACCGTGGTATCGAGCATGCGCAGCGCATCAGGCGAAAGCATGAACCGAAGAAATCCCCAAATGGCGAACCTGGTGCTGCCATTAAGCCCCGCAGAGCGGGGTCTTTGCCACGAAGATGACGACAAGGCTCGTTTCCATCCGGAACTTGCATAAATCCGCCCCTAAAACCAGTTGGTTGACGGAGGGCAGGGCTGAGGTCGATACTTTCTAGGTCGCTGAAGCGACACAGGGCAACCGCAGGCGATTCATCTCCTGAGTGGTTACACCTGGGACCGTAGTTCAATTGGTTAGAGCACCGCCCTGTCACGGCGGAAGTTGCGGGTTCGAGCCCCGTCGGTCCCGTTCCAAAAGCCCCACACCACAGTGTCGGTTCGAGTTCGTCTGGCTCCCAGCCCAACCGGAACCCTTCACATTGGTACAGCACGAACAGCAGTTTTCAACTGGTTGTTTGCTCGCAATTGCGGTGGATCTTTCCTTCTGAGGATTGAAGACACCGATAAAGAACGCTCAAAGCCTGAATACACCGAAAACATTCTCCAAGGCCTTCAGTGGTTAGGGATCGACTGGGACGAGTCTCCCGTCATCCAAAGCGAGCGGATCGAGGATCACCGCGCTGCAATCCAAACCCTGCTCGATCGAGGTTTGGCCTATCGCTGTTACGCCAACGAAGATGAACTCGAAGCGATGCGCGAAGCCCAAAAGGCTTCCAACCAGGCTCCCCGCTACGACAATCGTCATCGCGATCTCACGCCTGAGCAGGAAGCAGCATTTCAGGCCGAGGGACGGGAAGCTGTCATCCGCTTCCGCATCGACGACACCGCAGACATTCGCTGGAAGGATTTGGTGCGCGGGGCCATGAACTGGCGTGGGGCCGATCTGGGGGGCGACATGGTGGTCGCGCGCCGCGCACCCGCCGACCAGATCGGCGATCCTCTCTACAACCTGGTGGTGGTCGTTGACGACGCTGCCATGGGGATCAGTCATGTGATCCGGGGGGAAGATCACATCGCGAACACCGCCAAGCAGCTACTGCTTTATGAGGCGCTTGGGCTTCCTGTTCCCACCTTTGCCCACACCCCTTTGATCCTCAACGCTGAGGGGCGCAAGCTGTCCAAACGCGATGGTGTCACCTCCATCAACGATTTCCGTTCGATGGGTTACACACCCGATGCCATTGGCAATTACATGACCTTGCTGGGCTGGTCGGTGCCCGAGGGTATGGACGAACGCTTCAGCCTGGCTCAGGCTGCTGAGGTGTTCAGCTTCGATCGTGTCAACAAGGCCGGAGCCCGTTTTGATTGGGACAAGCTCAATTGGCTGAATGCCCAAGTGCTGCATGCCCTGAGCCCCGAGCAGCTGCTCGATGCGCTCCAACCACTCTGGGATGAGCAAGGCTGGACTGTCCCCGACGATCGTGCTTGGGCTCTTGCCCTCACGGAACTGCTTGGTCCTTCACTGACCCTGCTCAAAGACGGCATCGATCAAGCCGCGCCGTTCTTCTGCGAACCAGCATTGGAAAGCGATGCTCTCGCTCAGCTCGAGGTTGATGGTGCTCGCGCAGCTCTTCAAGCCCTCAGCAACCTTCTTGAGAACGATCCCTGGGACGGACTCGATCCAGCCCGTGGCCAAGAGTTGCTTGGTGCCGCCGTGAAAGAAGCTGGGGTTAAAAAAGGCGTCCTCATGAAGACACTCCGCGGTGCTCTGCTTGGACGACTCCAAGGGCCCGACCTGATGACCACCTGGGCCCTATTGGCCCGACTCGGCTGTGATCGGCAGCGACTTTTCCGCTGTCTCTGACGAAGAAGAGGTCGACACCTCATCGTCTGACGCAGGTGCCACCAGGCCAAGCATCTTGGCGAGCGGTTGGGCTGTCAGACCTTGGAGGCCAACAGTCATCAAGATGGTGAGAAAAACCAGGCCCTGAAGACGACCAGCACCCAGCACACCCGCCTGCTCCAGGCGAATGGCGAATAAGGAGGCCACAGCTGCGGTCACAATGCCGCGAGGCGCCAACCAGCCCATAAACAATTTCTGACGCCAATCCAGCGGCTGACCCACCGTCGCCAAGCTGACGGCCACGGGACGCACCACAAGCATCAGCACCAAAACACAGCTCACGCCACCCCAGCCCAGAGGGCTGAGTTCAGCCCAGGAGACGTCAGCGGCAAGCAAGGGAAACAGCATCGTGATGGCCAGGCGCGCCAATTCACGAATCACCTCATCCAACTGGGCTGCATGGGTCGCAGGCCTGCGACCGACAACCACGCCTGCAGCCACCGAAGCGGGCAGACCCGATTCCGGGAGCAACCATTCACAGGCCCCGAACATCAGAAACAACATGCCCAGGGTGATCTGCAGGGGCAATCCCACCGAAGGATCGGGAGGCAGGCGTCGTAGTCCCTCAGACAGCAACCAGCCGAAGGCCAGTCCGATCAAGACCCCTCCACCAAGGCGGGCCAAAAGGCCATAGGCCAGTTCCCGCCAGCCATGAAGATTGCCCAACAGCAGCTCCAGCAACAGCAGCGCCAGCACCGCGCCAACCGGTTCAAGAACTAGGCCCTCCGCCTCGAGCACATCGCCCAGTGGAGGGGCAAGACGAATCTGTTGGATCAAGGGTGTGACCACCGTGGGCCCCGTGGCCAACACGATGGCGCTGTAGACAGCCGCCACCGACCAGTTCAATCCAGCCAGCCAATGGGCTGCCAAGAGAGCCCCCCCGAGGGACAGCACCAACCGAACCACCGAGATGCGCAACACGGTGGCCTTGATCGTGTCGCCGGGCAGGCGCAGGTTGAGGCCGCCATCAAACAGCACAAGGCTGACCAAGAGCCCAACCACCGTTCCCAGGCCCTGACCGAGATCGAGGGGCTCCACCAGTCCCAGCCCGGAACGACCGATCAACAAACCAGACAACAAGAGCAGCACCACACCGGGCAGCCCCGTCAGAGCCGCCAAAAGACGTGCGGAAGCGCCCGCAAACACGGTGACGCCCCAAAGCAAGCCCAGCCGCTCAGGCGTCATCGAGAGATGAGAATTGCGGCTCCACACGGAGCCCGATCACGGCGTCTGGACGCACCACCAAATACTCCCCAGCCAACTGCTCCCCCAAGGGCACATTCACAAAGCCCGCATTTGCCCCAGCATTGACCAGACCCTGATACCACTGCTGAAACTGCTCGAGGGTCGGAAAATGCACCAACTCGGTCTGCCCCCCGATCAGATGGAGTGAAACGGCATAACGGCGAGGGGTGCGAGTCATGGATGAACCGTACTTGCCGGAACCATGGCCACAGGATGCCGAATCCTGGGCTGATCCGCCGCGAACCAGGGTTGGGGCTTAGCTGAAGCTGGGAGATATAGGGGATGGCGGGGGTGACCGCCGCGAGTACGCCCGAGGCAGAACACCCCCATCCCTCCCGTCGTCTGGCGCTGAACGCGCAATGCCTCCACACGATCCAGCAACCAACGATCGCGATCCCGACAACCGCCATTGGCTCCCCAGCCGAACCAGAGGTCCCAGTGGGAGCGACGGGACCACTTGCTCAACCAATGGTCAAGCACGGCCTCATTGGCAGGGCCCACCGGCCGACGATGGCGGCGCAAAGCAGCGGGGGAAGGGGTGATCAGGGCGAACAAATTGACCACGATCAGTCGCCTGTAGCCCCACTGACGCGCAAACGCGGTCAGTCTGCGAAGGGTGGGGTCATCTCTGCTGGCATCAGCCGTTGAGGGGTTGAGACCACAGAAGATCAGCCCATAGCTGACAGGATCCGAAGCGCCATGGGGAGCGATTGTCCCCAACGACCGACCCAGCAACCAGCGGTAGCGACCACTGGAACTGAAGGCGGCACAACCGGTTTCAGACCTCAAGCAAGGCACGGGCGGCCTCAAGAATGCGGGCACTGGCCTGGCCATCGCCGAAAGGATTCACCGCCCGAGCCATGGCGTCGTAAGCCTGGGGATCACTGAGCAGTCGATGTGCCTCATCGGCAATGGTGTCGGCATCCGTACCCACCAATCGGGCCGTGCCGGCCTCAACGGCTTCCGGGCGCTCGGTGGTCCGGCGTAACACCAACACCGGCTTCCCGAGGGCCGGAGCCTCTTCCTGCAAGCCGCCGGAATCGGTGAGCAGCAAGGTGCAACCTTTCATGGCTGCCACCAAACGGTCGTAATCCAACGGCTCGGTCAGAACCACACGGGGATGGTTGCCCAACAAGGCTTGCAGCGGCTCCCGCACCGTGGGGTTGCGATGCAACGGCAGAAGAAGTGCCGTGTCGGGATGCTCATCAAGCACCCTCA
Organism: Salipiger bermudensis; assembly: GCA_964225855.1. Taxonomy (GTDB): domain Bacteria; phylum Cyanobacteriota; class Cyanobacteriia; order PCC-6307; family Cyanobiaceae; genus Synechococcus_C. The sequence continues at coordinate 59,971 of CAXQPR010000101.1, forward strand.
GCATGCCCTCGGCAATGGACTGAAGGCGCTCCCCCCAGTTCTCCCGGCGATGCACCGTCGCCAGGATCACCCGGTGCGCACTCCAGTCGATGGCGACATCGTTCAGCTGCGGCGCGCGTTCTGCCATACGCAGCAAGGCATCAATCACGGTGTTACCGGTGACCATCACCTTCCCCACCACACCCGAAGCATTGAGATTGCGTTCGGATTGCTGGGTCGGAGCGAAGTGCAATTGGGCAACCTGGGAAATCAGCCGGCGATTCGCTTCCTCAGGGAACGGATCCAAGATGTTGTCGGTCCGCAGCCCCGCCTCCACGTGGCCGACGGGGATTTGCTCATAGAAGGCGGCTAACGCTGCAGCGAAGGCCGTGGTCGTGTCTCCCTGAACCAGCACCAATGACGGGGGGTACGCCTGGAAGTCGTCCCGCAGCCCCTGCAGCGCAGCACAAGTGACATGGGTGAGGGTTTGCCGGGGCGCCATCAGGTTGAGGTCATGATTGGCCTTGAGGCCAAACAAGTCCATCACCTGCGTGACCATCTCCCGGTGCTGGCCGGTCAGCACCACCCGGGTCTCCAGCAGCTGGCATTCCTGAAATTCCTGAATCACCGGAGCGAGCTTGATCGCCTCAGGCCGGGTGCCGAGCACGATCGTCACCCTGGGCTTGCCAGCCATAGGTTTCACCAAGACCTCCAAACCTTAAGCGGCAAATTCCGCTTGCCAGATCGTCAGACATGGCGAAGCTGAAGTGATCAGCGCCCGCTGCCGCCGTGACCAGTCCGGTTTTCCCGCCCGGGTTCCCCCCCCGTCCACCTCAAGAGACGGCGACAGAGCCGAGTCGCTCAACCGAACCCAGCAGCGCTTCCTTACCCCTCGGACTACCGGTTTCAGCTTCAAAAGCGCTCACCAGTCCTGACCCTGCAAGGGCCGAGGTGCCCAGCCTTGAAGAGATCGTGCGCATCGCCAACGAGGCTGGCCATTCGGATGTGCATCTCGGGGTTGGGGAACAGCCGCGCTACCGAGCCAGGGGGGAGATGCTCACCACGGAATGGCCGGTGACCACTGCTGAGGTCTTTCAGGGATGGATGCAGGAGATCCTCAGCCCGCATCAAATCGACGCCTTCAGCACCCAGAAGGAATTCGATGGATCCCATGCCTTTCCGTTTGTACGCGTGCGCATCAACCTGCTCGACTCCCTGCGGGGACCGGCCATGGTGCTGCGCCTGATCCCCCAGACAATTCTCAGCCTGGAGCAGCTCAATCTGCCGGATGTCCTCCGTGAGCTCGCCGCCAGACCCAAAGGCCTTGTGCTGGTCACCGGGCCGACCGGTTCAGGGAAGAGCACAACCCTGGCGGCCATGATTGATTGGATCAACAGCCATCAAACGCGCCACATCCTCACGATTGAGGACCCCGTGGAATTCGTGCACAACAGCCGTCAGTCCTTGATCCGCCACAGGGAAGTGGGACAGCACACGCTCAAATTCCACAACGCCCTGCGGGCCGCTCTGAGGGAAGACCCTGACGTCATTCTGGTGGGAGAGATCCGCGACAGGGAAACGTTGAGCACTGCGCTGGAAGCGTCCCAGACCGGTCATCTGGTATTTGGAACGCTGCACACCAACTCAGCCGTCAAAACGGTGGAGCGGGTGCTGGGGATGTATCCCCCCGACGAACAGGACAGTGTGCGTCGAGCCCTTTCTGAGTCACTGCTCGGAGTGATCGCCCAAGGGCTGATTCGTACCACCGACAGCAAACGGGCTGCGTACCACGACATCCTGATCAATACAGATGCCTGCCGGGACTACATCCAGCGTGGTGCCCTGGATGAGGTGGAGGAAATCATGGAGCGCAGTGGATTTGATGGCATGGTGACCATCAATCAATCGCTGCTGGCTCTTGTCGAATCAGGAAGGGTTGAAGGTGACAAGGCGGTGGCGGTGAGCTTGAAACCCAATGAACTGGCCCAGGCCCTGAGAGGGCGTAGCTGACGATCAGGACAGGCCGCCGCTCACCAAGCGAACAATCAGCAGAACGGTCAGGCCAACGGACAGGCCCAACATGGCGAGACGTCCATTCCAGATCTCAGCTTGAGGAGTGAAACCTCGACGCCAAGAATTGAGTTCGCCACCTGAGACAGTTTCAACCTGACCGCTGTCAGGCGCTGATTCGGATGCCATGTCCAACGGTCGACTACCTCAATCGTAAAGACATTTGGGATCCGATCGATGGATCAGAACGGTGCAGGCTCGGACTGCAGCGCTGAAGCCTGTTCGAGCGGCCAACGGGCAGAGACACCAAGAGACAGGGAACTGAAATGGGTTCCCCGAATGAGCCGCTGCAAAGCAGCAGCCCCCACCATCGCGGCGTTGTCAGTGCAATAGGCAAGGGGTGCACATTGCACGCTGACACCTGCAGCACCTCCCCGTTGCATCATCAGGTTGCGCAAGCGACGGTTGGCGGCCACGCCTCCCACCATCACGAGGGTGCTCAGACCCTGCTCCTGACAACAACGCAGGCTGCGGTCCACCAACACATCCCCCACCACCTGCTCAAAACTTGCTGCCAGATCAGCCAAAGGGAGAGTTTCGGCTTGAGAGCGCAACGCCTCCACCTGGCGCAGCATCGCTGTTTTCAAGCCGCTGAAGGAGAAGTCATAGGGGTAAAAGCCCCCCTCAGGCCGTTTCACCCGTCCCTTCGGCAGAACAAAGCGGGTCGAATCGCCCCCCTCAGCAATCGCCTGAATTGCGGGGCCTCCGGGATAGGACAACCCAAGCAAACGCGCCACCTTGTCAAAGGCCTCTCCGGCCGCATCGTCGTGGCTGCGACCCAGGCGCTCCATTCCTCCTTGAGCATCGACACGGATCAACTCAGTGTGGCCACCACTGACCAGGAGCACTAAGTAAGGAGGACTGGGGGGATCCGGAGCCAGCTGCACCGAAGCCAAATGGGCTTCCAGGTGATGGATCGCCAGAAAAGGACGTTGATGCAGCACCGAAAGGGTTCGGGCAGTGACCGAACCGACCATCAGGGCACCCACCAAACCCGGAGCCACGGTGGAGGCCACTGCATCCAGATCCGCAAACGCCACATCGGCATCCTTCAGAGCGGACTCCACCAACAGGGGGAGCGCCTCCACATGGCGACGGGAGGCAATTTCAGGAACAACACCTCCCCACTGAGCATGCTCCTCAACCTGGGAGGCAATGCCTTGGGACAGCACCTCCAGCTTGCCGCTCCGGCACTGCACGATGGCCGCAGCCGACTCGTCACAACTTGTTTCGAGGGCCAGGACGGTTGTCATTGGGCTGGGCAGCCTCCCCTAGTGTCCACATGTGACATCCTGCCGTTTCGGGGCAGGCTTAATCAGGAATCGTTCCGATGCGTCGTCTCTTTGCCCTTGCGCTTTCGGCCCTTCTTGTCTTCGGCTTCGCTCCAGTTGCCAAGGCAGATGTGGCAGGTCTGACCCCCTGCTCCGAAAGTGCCCGTTTCCAGCAGCGCGCTAGCGCCGCCGCCACTCCGCAAGCCAAAGCCCGCTTCGAGATGTACAGCCAGGCTGTCTGCGGCGAAGACGGCCTTCCCCACCTGATCGTCGATGGCCGTTGGAGCCACGCTGGTGACTTTGTCTATCCCGGCTTGATGTTCCTCTACATCACCGGATGCATCGGCTGGGCTGGTCGCGAGTATCTGAAAGCAACGCGCGGCACCAAAGATCAATACACCAAAGAGATTCAAATTGATCTCAAGCTCGCTCTGAAGAGCTGCATCGCTGCAGCAACCTGGCCTCTGGCTGCCTTCGGTGAATTCACCAGCGGCAAGCTTCTCGAGAGCGACGACAAGGTGACCGTTTCACCTCGCTGAATTCCGCTTTCCTCCAGCCACTTCGCTTTCCCTAACGATGCAGAAATTTCTCACCACAGCCCCTGTTGTTGCTGCCATCTGGTTCACACTCACTGCCGGAATCCTGATCGAGTGGAACCGCTTCTTCCCCGATCTCCTTTTCCACCCCATGTGATCGTCGGATCCATCAAAAAAGGGCCCTCAGGGGCCCTTTTTTGATGGATCCCAACGTGCTGCATCCACTGACCATTCAAGGCTGGGATGCTCCCTCCAAACCCATCAGACGTTCCAGCTCAGCCAAGGCAAGATCGAGATCGTCGTTCACCACCACAGCATCGAATTCCCCCTGAGCCTCAAGCTCCTGACGGGCCCGTGCCAACCGCTTCTGAATCGCTTCTTCTGAATCGGTGCCTCGACCGCGGATGCGTTGCTCCAGCTCTTCAAAGCTGGGAGGTGCCAAGAAAATTTGGAACGCCTGGGGAAACGAACGACGCACTTGGCGGGCACCCTCCAACTCGATTTCCAGAAGCACCGGCGATCCCCCCACCAATTGAGCCTCAACTGGCTGACGGGGAGTGCCATAACAATTGCCAGCAAACTCGGCCCACTCCAACAGGCCTCCTTCCGCCACAAGGGCATCAAAACGATCGCGCGTGTGAAAGAAGTAATGCTCCCCGTCCCGCTCTCCCTCACGGGGGGCTCGGGTGGTGGCTGACACTGACAACCAAAGGCTGGGATGGCGCTCGCGCAAACGATTCACCAGGGTGCCCTTGCCCACTCCGCTGGGCCCGGTGAGGACCGTGAGCCGCGCGGATGTCTCGGTTAGGGCCATGGATCGCCTCAGATCGCCCAGCAGGGTAGGAAGGCATGCTGCTCTGCAGGCTCCGCCACACCTGCCATGGGATTGCCCTCACCCCAGGTCATGGACTTCACCACCCTGAGGGCGGTGGTCAATGACCTGCGCGGCAGGATTCTGCCCAGTCGGTTTGAAAAAGCCCAACAGGCCGACGGCCAGACCTTGCAGTTGGGCTTCCGCACTCTCAAAGGCATGGTGTGGCTTGAACTGAGCTGGAGGGCGGACTGCCCGCGGCTGATCCAGATCCCAGCCCCACCGAAACAGGGCAGCGGCAGCACTCTGGCCCAACAAACCCAGCACAGCTTGAGGCAACTGGCCTTGGTGGCCATCGTGCAGGAGGGATTTGAACGGGTGGTCTGCTTCGACTTCGCCAGTCGACCGGGCGATCCAGTCCAACGCCGACTTGTGCTCGAGTTGATGGGTCGCCACAGCAACCTGCTGCTGTTGGATGAACGGCAACGGGTCATTGCCATCGGTCGACAGGTGCGGGATCACCAATCCCGGGTTCGCCCGATCAGCACCGGTGACCCCTACTCGCCCCCACCCCCACTGCAGGGCAGACCACCCGACGAGGCCGAAACCTTCGAGCGCTGGAAGGAACGCCTCGGCCTGCTGCCACTTCCCCTGGCCAAAGCACTGCCGCAGGCCTATCAGGGCATCAGCCCAGCGCTCGCACGCCAACTGGCCGGTGAACTGGTGAAGCGCTCCGTTGAAACACTTGAGGACAGCGACTGGGCACGACTCCACACCCATTGGCTGCACTGGCTGCAATGCCTTCGGAACAACCGCTTCGCTCTGCGCTGCATCGATGCCACCCACTATCAGGTGTGGGGAGATGGCAACAGCACCCCCGACAGTGGAGCCGACCTGCCTCTCAGCCTGGCCCTGGGCCAGCTCTACAGCGACCACCTGAAGAGCCGCGAACTGCGACGCCACAGCGATGAACTGCGCCAACAACTGGAGGCGGCTCGCCACCGCGAACAAGAGCAGCTTCAAGATCAAAGAAACAGACTTCTCGCCACCGAGAACGCTGACGCGCTGCAGCAGGAGGCCGATGCCCTTCTCTGCCTCGCCAATCCAAGCCGGGAGCAGATTGATGCGTCCCAGACCCTCTATCGCCGCGCGAAAAAACTGCGCCGTGCCGTCCCCCTGCTGGAGGAGCGGATGCGCCACCACCAACAAAGGTTGAGCTTGATCGAGGGAAGCGAGGCCTTTCTGGATGACGTACTCGCTGCCGATTGGGATCGCAATGAAGAACGCATCAAACGACTGCAAGAGCTGCGCCTGGAAGCCCAGGATCTGCTGGCCCCTCGGCAACGCCGCCGCAACCATCAGGGCAACATGCGGGCGTCGTCCCAGCCCCAGCCCCTGGAGCTGAAATCACCTGGCGGTCTGGCGATTCAGGTGGGCCGCAACCATCGCCAAAACGACTGGATCAGCCTGCGACAGGCCCGTCCAGGAGACCTCTGGTTCCACGCCCAGGAATGCCCCGGTAGCCACGTGGTGCTGAAAGCATCCACCGGGTTGGCCGATGACGGCGATCTCACCTTGGCGGCGGACCTGGCGGCCCTGTTCAGTCGTGCCCGGGGCAACCGCCGTGTCCCCGTGGTGATAGTGCCGGTGGAACAGCTGCAACGCATCGTTGGCGCCGGCCCCGGAACGGTGCGTCATCGGGGTGGACGTGTGTGCTGGGCCGAACCGGAACGTGCCGAACAGCAGCTCAAGGCCGGGGAACTTCTAGCCTGACCCCAGCACAGGCCAGCCCCTCTGAGCTCTCCCGACCCGACCGATCAGCCAGACGCCAGCCCACTGCCCCTGCAGCCACCGCCTCCCATTCGGATTGGCACAGCAAGCGGGCAGGACCTGCCTGGCGATAAGGAGATGCCCCTGGTGGACCATCTCGAGGAATTGCGCCAGAGGGTCTTGCGCAGCCTTCTGGCAGTGGTGGTTGCCGCGCTCGCCTGCCTCGTAGCGGTGAAACCGCTGGTCCGCCTGCTGGAGGAACCCGCTGGGACCATTCACTTTCTCCAGCTGGCTCCTGGAGAATTTCTATTCGTGTCGTTCAAGGTGGCGGGTTATGCGGGTCTCACCCTGGCCCTCCCGTACATCCTTTATCAAGTTCTGGCCTTTGTGCTGCCTGGCCTGACTCGCAGCGAACGACGTTTGATCGCCCCAGCCGTGGCAGGGTCAGCGGTGTTGTTCCTCGCCGGACTGGCTTTCGCCTGGTGGGCCCTCGTGCCAGCCGCCCTGCGTTTTCTGGTGAGCTACGGCGCTGACGTCGTTGAACCGCTGTGGTCGATCGAGCGCTACCTCGACTTTGTCTTGCTGCTGATGCTGGCCACTGGCCTTGCCTTCCAGCTGCCAGTGCTGCAGTTGCTGCTCGGACTGTTTGGACTCGTCACCTGGAACCGCATGCTCGCGGCCTGGCGGTGGGTAGTGCTGGCTGCGGCGCTGGCAGGCGCGGTGCTGACCCCATCGACTGATCCGGTGACGATGCTGCTCTTGGGGGGAGCCATCACCGCGCTCTACCTGATCGGCGTGGGGCTGGTGGCCTTCACCCAAGGGTTCAAAGCAGAAACTCCTCAAGACGCTCAGCCCCCTCAAGCGGCAGGCTGAGGGCTTTCCCCAAGCGCGGACGATCCTTGGTGCTGCTGAGCCAATCACGCGCCACATCCGCTTGAGCTAAACGATTCACAACATCCACCACCTGGGCGATGTGCTCCCGATAGGCGGCTTCATCGAGGGGAAACGACTGCTGTTCCAGGTAAGCCCACATCACTTGGAGGTAAAGGCGCCCGCGGCGCACCACCAATTGCAGGTCGTAACTCGCCTGCCATCGCTGCTGGAGACAGCCGATGACCTCATCAACGGTGAGCGGCTGAGGGGCTTCAGCAGAACGAACGTCAAGCACGGAATGGCCGCAGCAAACAATCGGTAAAGCCCTGTCGCCGCAAAGCGTGGCAGGACCCTTTGGCGTCCATAATGGTCGCCATTCAGTGACGGTTGATCACCCGCCATGACCCAAGCCTCCTCGAGCGATGTGCCCGGAATGGGTCGTCGGCAGTTCATGAATCTGCTGACCTTCGGCTCCGTGACTGGCGTTGCCCTGGGTGCTCTCTATCCGGTCGCCAACTACTTCATTCCCCCCCGCGCCGCGGGTGGCGGCGGTGGCACCACCGCCAAGGATGAGCTCGGAAACGACATCACCGCTTCAGGCTGGCTGAGCAGCCACGCGGCTGGCGACCGCAGCCTGGTGCAAGGCCTCAAGGGTGACCCCACCTACCTGATCGTTGAAGGCGACGACGCCATCGGCAGCTACGGCATCAATGCCATCTGCACCCACCTCGGCTGCGTGGTGCCCTGGAACAGCGGCGCCAACAAATTCATGTGCCCCTGCCACGGCAGCCAATACGACGCCACCGGCAAGGTGGTGCGTGGTCCCGCTCCCCTCTCCCTAGCCCTGGCCAACGTGAGTGTCGAGAACGACAACGTATTCGTGAGCCAGTGGACCGAAACCGACTTCCGCACGGGCGAGAAGCCCTGGTGGGCCTGATCAACCCAGCCGTTTCTCCCATCTCCTCCCGCTCCTCGTCCCCCATGCGTCGCCTTCTTTCACCTCTTTTCGCCGCACTGATCGTCGGCATAGCCGTGTTCACGGCTCCCACCGCCTCCTGGGCCTACCCCTTCTGGGCTCAGCAGAACTACGAGGCACCGCGTGAAGCCACCGGCAAGATCGTTTGCGCCAACTGCCACCTGGCCAAGAAGACCACTCAGGTGGAACTTCCCCAGTCAGTGCTTCCCGACACTGTGTTCACTGCAGCCGTCAAGATCCCCTACGAGAACGGTCTCCAGGAAATCGGCGCTGACGGCAGCCAGGTGCCCCTCCAGGTCGGTGCCGTGGTGCAGCTTCCTGATGGTTTCACCCTGGCTCCCCAGGATCGCTGGACGGATGAAATCAAGGAAGAGACCGAGGGTGTCTACTTCACTCAGTACAGCGACGATCAACCCAACATCCTGTTGGTGGGACCCATTCCCGGTGACGAGCACCAGGAGATCGTTTTCCCGATCCTGTCTCCCGATCCCGCCGCTGACAGCAGCATCCACTTCGGCAAATACCAGGTGTTTGTGGGTGGCAACCGTGGCCGCGGTCAGGTGTATCCCACTGGTGAGAAGAGCAACAACACCGTCTACACCGCTCCTGCTGCTGGCAGCATCAGTGCCATTGCCCCCGGTGAAAATGGCGCCAGCGTGGTGACCATCAAGTCTGCAGACGGCAGCACCACAGACGAAACCATCCCCGTCGGCCCCGAGCTGATCGTGGCTGTGGGTGATCAAGTTGAAGCGGGTGCTGCTCTGACCAATGATCCGAATGTGGGTGGCTTTGGCCAGATGGACGGTGAAATCGTTCTCCAGAACCCTGTTCGGATCTATGGCCTGCTGGCCTTCTTCGCCGCCGTTGCTCTGGCCCAGATCATGCTGGTGCTGAAGAAGAAGCAGATTGAGAAGGTCCAGGCTGCTGAGGGTGTCTGATCACCATGGCTTTTGAAGCCCTTCTTCCCCTGGCGACTCTCCAGTCACCAGGGGAATTTTTGCCTTTCACCAAAGACTGGGTCTTACCGCTTCGCTGGTACGGGCTTCTCATTGCCCTGGCCGTGCTGGTCGGCCTCAATCTCTCCAGCTGGCTGGCCAAGCAGCGGAATCTTGAGCAAGGCCTGATCAGCGATCTACTGCCGATCCTGGTGCTGGCAGCCGTGATTGGAGCACGGATCTACTACGTCACCTTTGAGTGGCCGAACTACGCCGCCACGCCCTTGAAGGCTTTGGCCATCTGGGAAGGAGGCATTGCCATCCATGGGGCGTTGCTGGCCGGCACCCTGGCGGTCATTCTGTTTTGCCGCTGGAGGAGACAACCGTTTTGGGATGTGCTTGATGTCTTGGTGCCCTCGGTCGCCCTCGGCCAGGCCATCGGCCGCTGGGGAAACTTCTTCAATGGCGAGGCCTTCGGCGTGCCCACAGACCTTCCCTGGAAGCTCTTGATCGAGAGCGTTCCTCGCAATGTGCAGAAAATCTTCCCGGAAGCTCAATATTTCCATCCCACCTTCCTTTACGAATCGCTCTGGAACCTGGCGGTGTTCGCGCTGCTGATGGTGCTGTTCCTCAAAGCCAAACAAGGAGCACTGCGTCTTCCTGCCGGTGCCCTGAGCTGCATCTATCTGCTCAGTTACAGCTGCGGCAGGCTTTGGATCGAAGGGCTGCGGATTGACCCCCTCTGCCTTGGTGGCCTGCCCCCTTTTTGCGAAGGGGGGCTGCGCATGGCTCAGGTGATGAGTTTCGGCTTAATGCTTGTCGCTTCAGCAGGACTCTGGTGGCTCTACGTCCGTCACAACGACCTTCCTGATCCCGGGCTTCGCAACGGCACCTCAACATGACCACCTCTTCCTCCAGCTCTGAGCCCTCCACCATCGCCATCGTTGGTGCAGGACCAGGGGCTCCTGATCTGCTGACCCGCCGAGCAGAAGACCGCCTTCGAGCTGCGGATGTCTTGATCTGGACTGATTCCCTGGTCTCCCCTCAGATCGCAGCCCTGGCTCCCGAAGGATGCGAACGGATTCGCACCAGCACTCTCACCCTGGAAGACGTGCTGCCGCTGATGATCGACCGCGCCCGTCAGGGCCTGCGCGTGGTGCGTCTGCACGATGGTGACCCCTGCCTGTATGGAGCCCTCTCGGAACAGGTTTGCGGCCTTGCCGATGCTGGAATTGCGGTCGAAGTGGTCCCTGGGCTCAGCGCTTACCAAGCCACTGCTTCAGCATTAAGCGCCGAACTCACCATTCCAGGGGTAGTCCAGACCATCGTGCTCAGCCGCGCCGGCGGTCGCACCGGTGTGCCTGAGGCAGAAGATCTGGCCAATCTGGCTCGACTAAAAGCTTCTCTCTGCCTGTATCTCAGTGCCCGCCATGTGGACGAGGTTCAAGCCACCCTCCTGGAGCACTACCCCGCAGACACTCCTGTGGCGATTGGCTACCGCGTGAGCTGGCCCGATCAGTGGCTGGATGTGGTGCCCCTGGATCGGATGGCGGCGGTCTCAAAGGAACGCCAGCTGATTCGAACCACGCTTTATGTGGTCAGTCCGGCCCTCGCCAGCCAGGGACAACGATCCAAGCTTTATTCCCCCAGCCATGACCACCTCTTCCGCCCTCAAGGAAGCTGAGGGAAGGGCACCGGTGGTGGTTTAAGATCTCGTGGTGCGGGCGATTAGCACAGTGGTAGCGCACTTCCTTCACACGGAAGGGGTCACTGGTTCGAATCCAGTATCGCCCATGAATTTGATGAGTTCAGCCCAGGAAATGGCTGAGCTTTTTAATTGAGCCGAAGACAAAGTCTTCCTTTGCCATTAAGTTCTCGGTGACCACGTGAGGCTGCCTACGCCGATGGCGAGTCGCGAATCATTCTCCATCGACCCCAAGGGGAACTCCAAGCAGGAGGTCATCACCGATCTGCAGCAGGTAGGGCAAGTTCTGCAGAGGGCTCGCGAGGCACAGGGTTTGACCCTTCACCAGCTGGCCGACGCCCTTCATATGGGGGACGAACAGCTCAACGCCCTGGAAACCGGCGACAGGGAACACCTGGCAGAAACCGTTTTCGTGCGAGCCACAGTGCGCCGCGTGGCCAGCAAGCTGCGACTGGATCCTGAACCGCTGATCGCCGCCTTGCAGACGTTGGACGGCACTAAACAGTCGCCTCGCAACGGCGGCAGCGGACGGACTGAAGCTCCCAAGGCCCAGACCCCAACCCGGCCTCAACAAGCGACCCCTGCTGGTCGTCGCAGAGGGTGGCTGCGTGTGGCCACCGCAGCCACCGCGGTGCTGGCCACCATTGCAGCCGGCTGGAGCTGGGGACAAAGCACCCTTCTCCGCCAAGCCAAAGACAACGAACTGACACCATCAGAGCCGACCGCTCCTGGTGCGTCCAAGCTCACCAGCCAGACCAGCGCACCCATCAACCCAGTCGCGACTGCGCCGCAAACACTGACCATCCACACCAGCGAACCCAGCTGGATTGCCGTGCGCAATCAAGACGGCGAGATGTTGTTTGAAGGAATGGTGGACAAGGAAAAAACCTTTGCCGCCATTGAAGGTCTTGAGATTTACGCCGGTCGACCTGACCTGGTCAGCGTCAAGAGGGCTGGGAATCAGCAGGGTCCACTGGGCCCGATTGATCAAATTCGCTGGTATCGGATCAGCGCTGCACCCGGACCGATAAATCCAACCCTGTAACGTCCTTCACCACCGGTGCACAGCTTTCCAGACTCCACTGCTCCAAACTGAGGTTCTGGTTCAAGCGTTCCGGGATCAGGGCCACGTCCAAGGCACCTTTAGACGTGGAGGTACGGATCGAGGCGATCACAGGTTCAGGGCGACGATCCAGGGCCGCCGCCAGACGCAGCAGCAGAGCCATCTCAGAGACAGTGCGCCGTTCTTCGCGGGTCTGCAAAGCCTGCCAGGCTTCATGGCGCTTCTTGGGAAGACTGCGGCGGTGGTAGCGGGCAATGGCGGCAACCATCACATGCTCCGTTTCCGAATACCCCAGCAGCTCTCCATGACGGATGAGATACCAAGAATGCTTGTGATAAGCACTGAGATTGATGTGCTGACCACAGGAATGGAGCATCGCCGCGGCCCAGAGCAACTCGCGTCCAGGCCCAGGGTCGCGATGCAAGACCCCAACGGTGTTGTCGTACAAAGCAAGGGCATGGCTGGCGACCCGCTCCGCCCGGGGGCGATCCACAGCGAATCGCTGCACCTGATGAATCACCGTGCGCTGACGAATGCTGCTTTGAAAGCTGAAACGGTCTTCGAGAAGGCCCTGACGCAGCATCCAGTCAACGATCAACCCCTCCCGCAGAGCCCTCTCACTCAGCACCATCTCCTCTAGCCCGAGCATCTGCATGGTGGTTTGCAGAATCAGGGCGCCCGGGACGATGATTTCCGCCCGGCGATCATTGATGGGCGAGAGCGCTTTGCGCTCCTCTGGGGTGAGAACCACCAGCTTCTCCACCACCTGCTCAAGCCGCTCACGGGCGATGCGATAACCATGCAGCTTGCGCGGCGGGCGTTCGTCTTGACTTGCCGTAAGGGCACCGATCGCCATTGCGGTTCCGCTGGTGGCCACCATCACTGGCCGCTCCCCAGCATGAATCCGACGGCGCACCTTATCGACCGCAGGCTCCAACGAACCCTGGATATACGCCCGAAGAAACGCCTGGCTTTGCGCTGGAAGCGGATCCTCAGTCACGAAATCCCGCTGCAATCGCACCGCCCCGATCCGGGTGCTCGTGAGCGCCCGGGCATCACGGCCATCCGCCAGGATCAATTCGGTTGATCCGCCGCCGATATCGAGCAACAGGTGGGGACGGTCGCCGAACGACATGCCGGACAACACGCCCAGATAAATCAACCGTGCTTCCTCAGGACCACTCACCAGATCCACGTCCAGATCAAGCTCATCCTTGATCTGCTGAAGAAAGTCACGCCCGTTGGGAGCCTCACGCACAGCACTGGTGGCGGCCGTGACGATTTGCTCGACCTGGTGGCTGGCCGCTAGTTCAGTGAACTGACGCAGGGCATCCATCCCCCTGGTGATCACCGCCTCGCTGAGATGGCCTGTGACTGGATCCCGCTCCCCAAGCCTGGTGGTGGATTTCTCCGCCAGCACGATGCTGAAGGTGCGCAGGTTGGGGTCGACTGCCGCCACCAGCAGGTGGGTGGAATTGGTGCCGATGTCGATCGCAGCGACCCGCCTCAAGCTGGACCCAGCTGCGCCCTGGGTGGTGTCGGATGTCGCGGCATCGGCACCTGTCATCAGCGCAGAACGGCTACCGAAGCCACTTTGCCACTGGCTGCCGTCAGGAAGACCAAGGTGTCTAAGGTTTTTTGAAACTTCTCTCGATGTGACCGGCGCCCTGCCACGCCAGCAACCGACAGCCCTCGCCAGCTGGTTCCAGCTCCTGCGTTGGAACAAACCCAGTGGTCGCTTAATCCTGCTGATCCCCGCGGGGTGGAGCCTCTGGCTCACGCCGAATGCCCCCCCTTCCCCATGGTTGGTGCTGTTGATTGCGGTGGGAGGCCTGACGGTGAGCGCCGCCGGCTGCATTGCCAATGACCTCTGGGATCGGCGCCTCGACAGCCAAGTGGAGCGCACCAAGGGAAGGCCTCTGGCGCGGGGTGGGCTATCGGTGCCCGTGGCCATCGCCTCGCTTCTGGCCCTCTTGGTGCTGAGTCTGCTGGTGGTCCTCGGTCTTCCTGCAGCAGGACGCAGCCTTGGCCTGGTGCTGGCCGTGATGGCCCTGCCACCGATCCTGCTCTACCCCTCAGCCAAACGCTGGTTTGCCTTCCCGCAAGCCGTTTTGGCCATCTGCTGGGGATTTGCAGTCTTGATTCCCTGGGCTGCTGCCGAAGGTTCGTTAAAGGCGTCACCAGCCTTGCTGCTCTGCTGGCTGGCCACCATCACCTGGACCTTCGGCTTCGACACGGTTTACGCCATGGCCGACCGACCGGACGACCGCAAACTGGGCCTGCGCAGCAGTGCCCTGAGCCTGGGCCGTCACGCCGTGAGCGCCGTGCAGATCTGCTATGCCGTCTGCCTGATCGCTCTCTTCCTTGCAGCGCACACTGCCGGGACGGGGACAGCCTTCTATCCGTGTTGGCTAATGGCCAGCGTGGGCATGATGCTGGAAACCCGGAAGCTCCAACCGCTCAGCCAGCAGCCGATGGGGGTCTACGGGCGGCACTTCAAACATCAGGTCTGGCTTGGCAGCTTGCTGCTGCTGGGATTGGTGCTGGCTGGGCTGCAGGGATGACGCAGTCCACACCTCCACTGAAAACAGGCGATCTGGTGGGCGTTGTCGCCGCCAGCTCGACATACGACGATCTCCAACCCTTGGCAGCAGGCCTTGCGCTGCTCCGCAGCTGGGGTCTGCAAGCAAACGACGCGTCCATCCCCGAACGCCGCTGGGGGTACTTGGCGGGAACCGACCAGGAACGAATCGCAGATCTGCAACATCAGCCATCCGCGGCCTTACTGGCTTGTGCCCGTGGAGGCTGGGGGGCCGCAAGACTGCTGGAACGCCCCATCCAATGGAATCCAGGATGGTTGCTCGGATTTTCCGATGTCACCGCCCTGCTCTTGGCCCGCCAGAGCGCGGGCCTGGATGGCGGCATTCACGGCCCCTTGCTCAGCACACTGGCGGCGGAACCGATCTGGAGTCAGGAGCGACTCCGAACGCTGCTCTTCGGGGAGCCACTCGCAGACCTGCAGGGCCAGCCCTGGGTGAAGGGTGCAGCGGAAGGTCCACTGATTGCCGCCAATCTGACGGTGGCGTCCCATCTGCTCGGCAGCCCCCACATGCCCGATCTCACAGGCGCAATCCTGGTTCTGGAAGACGTCGGCGAACTCCCCTACCGGTTGGATCGCATGCTCACCCACTGGCGACTGACGGGGACGCTGCAGCGCCTTGGCGGCATTGGTTTCGGCCGCTTCAGCGGCTGTGACGATGACGATGAGCGCCCTGGCTTCAGCTGGATTGAGGTCCTGAAGGAACGCACCTGTGACCTCGGCATTCCCGTGGTCGGTGATCTGCCTGTTGGCCATGGGCCGGAAGGGAACGCAGCCTTGCCGATGGGGCGGCCTGCGTTCCTCGATGGAGACAACGGACTGCTCAGGCTCCTCTGAGCGACAGAACAGCCTCGGCCACCACCAGATCAAACGGAGTCGTGACCTTGATATTGGCGGGACCGGCATCCAGCACCGCCACATCCCACCCCAGCCGCTCATAGAGGGAGGCATCGTCCGTCACCTCCCAGCCGCGCCGACAGGCCTCCGCATGACCTTCGCGCAACTGGGCAACTGCAAACCCCTGAGGAGTCTGAGCCGCCCAAAGTTCGGAGCGATCAGGGGTCGCCGTGATCAAACCCTTGGCATTGACCCGCTTGATCGTGTCAGTGACAGGGGTCGCTGCAATCACGGCTTCACCGGCCATCACGGCCTGAGCACAACGATTGAACAGGTCAGGTTCCGCCAGGCAACGGGCGCCGTCATGGATCAGCACGTGCTCCGCCCCCGCCGGCAAGCCCGCAAGCCCGCGCAAGACCGACTCCTGCCGGGTGCTACCGCCTTCAACCCAGCAAATCGGTTTGGATCCAGCCGATGACGCCGCCACAGTGGTGATGTCTGCAATGGCCTCACGATCACTGACCTGACCGACGATGCCGATCCAGGTGATGGCCTCGGCCTGGAGCGCCGCCTCCAAAGTCCAGGCCAGTACAGGCCTCTCCAGCAACG
Source organism: Salipiger bermudensis (assembly GCA_964225855.1). GTDB lineage: Bacteria > Cyanobacteriota > Cyanobacteriia > PCC-6307 > Cyanobiaceae > Synechococcus_C. Next base: position 76,005 of record CAXQPR010000101.1, read on the forward strand.
GCAACAGCAGCTTGTTGCGGTCAGCCCCCATGCGACGACCACTTCCGGCGGCGGCAATCAACAGATGCACAAGCGACTCCTGCGGCCGGCAGGGGGAAACGGCCTCCATACAATCAGCTCGCACCCTCCTTGTGCTGCTGGTTCATGCGTCTTCTTGCCCTCTCTCCGGGGAGTCTTCAGCAGCAACTCAAACGGCTGCCCGCCATAGCCACCGCCGCTGAGCAGCTCAAGGCCACTGTTCAGGTGGCATGCCCGATGGCACATCGCCAGGCCTGGGAACTCTTGCCGGCGGTTGAGAAGGTGATTCCCTTCGATTTCGATGACAGCTCCACCCTCGCTGACTGGGCCAACCTGCTCGGCTGCGTGCGCGAGCCCGACTTCCAGGTCTGCTTCAACTTCGCCAGCGGACGGCAGGTGAATCTGATGCTGGGCATGAGCCACATCCCCACCCGCATTGCCCTGGATGGTTTCTCCACCACTGAGCATGTGCAACAGGGCTCCGGCTGGACAGCCCAGCAACCGAGTGGGTTCCTCCAGGCCATCGGCCTGAAACTGGATGCCGACCGCTTCCGCCTGTCCCTGCCTGCCAAGAGCCTGGACACGGTGCGCGCTGAGCAGCCCGTCGGCGACGGCCCCTTGCTGCTGATGGCCCCTGGCGGACAAGCCAACGACTGGCCGGAGAGCCATTGGCGCGCTCTTCCAGACACCATCCGGAAACGTCTGCCATCCCTGCGCGCACAACAGCTCACCAACGGCGGCAAACTGCAGACCCGCGCAGCCCAAGTGGCCTGCTCCGATGTGGTGTTGAGCAGCTGCCCCGTCACCCAATTGCTGGCGGTCTTTGCCGGCGTGCCGCTGGTGGCTCTGGGGGCGAACGCTGCCGACATGCCCAAACGCGAGGGCCTGCGCTGTCTCGGCGACAGCACGATCGGGCTGAGTCAGCTCAGTGAACAGGATGTGCTGACTGCCCTCGGTTTCGGATGACGCCGCGGCGTTTGCGCTCCAACCTGAGGCTTCTCACCCAACCCTGGATCGGTCCGATCCTGGCGTTGATCACCGTCATCTGCGGTGGAGCACTCGGTTATCGAATCACCGAAGGCTGGGATTGGGGGGACTGCTTCTGGATGGTGCTGATCACCATCAGCACCATTGGCTACGGCGAAGTGGAGCCGCTGTCCACCGCCGGACGGCTGGTGACGGTGCTGATCATTGGCGGCGGAGTGGTGGTGGTGCAGCTGACGCTTCAGCGGCTGCTCGGTTTGGCGGAATCCGGTTACTTTCGCCAGTTGCGTGCTCTGCGCTTTCGCCGCAAACTCCGGCGCATGCACGACCACGTCATCATTTGCGGGTATGGGCGCATCGGCCGGGAAATCGGCGAGCAGCTCCTTCAAGAAAACATCCAGGTCCTGGTCGTGGAGCTCGATGCGCAATGCATCCAGGCCGCCAAAGAAAGGGGGTTGCGCGTGCTCGAAGCCGATGCCACAAGCGACGAAACGCTCCTGGAAGCAGGTCTCCATCGCTGCCGAAGCCTGGTTGCAGCACTGCCCAGCGATGCCGCCAATCTTTATGTGGTGCTCAGCGCCAAAGGCCTGGAGCCCAATTGCCGCCTGATCACGCGGTCTGAAAGCGAAGAGGCCGCAGCCAAACTCAAACTTGCCGGTGCCACGGTGGTGGTCAGTCCGTACGTGGCTGGCGGTCGGGTGATGGCAGCCTCAGCGCTACGCCCGCTGGCGGTGGATTTCATGGAGCTGTTGATGGGCTCCGATTGTGAAATCGAGGAATTCCAACTCAGCAACGCCCCAGATCTGCTTCAGAACCTCTCCGGTCGCACCCTGGCTGAGCTGCAATTGGGACGCCGCAGCGGGGCCATGGTGCTGGCGATCCGTGACCAGGGGAGGCTGGTAGCCAATCCTGGTGGGGAGATGCGTCTAGCGCCGGGACAGCTGCTTGTGGTGCTGGGCAGCAAGGAGCAGCTCTTGCGCTTCCGCAACCTGCTGGGAAGCTCCGTCGACATGGTGGAGACGATGGGCCGATCCGGCACCGGTTGAGTCCTGGTGGGATCACTCCCTACGATCCAGCCACCGCGGAGACTTCCATGACGACCCACGCCTCCCTCGCCGGCCAGACGGCTCTGGTGACTGGAGCCAGCCGAGGCATCGGTCGCGCCGTTGCCCTAGCTCTGGCCGAAGCCGGCGCTGAAGTTGTCGTGAACTACGCCAGCTCCCCCGATGCTGCTGAGTCGGTGGTGAAGGACATCACCGCGGCAGGAGGGAAGGCCTACGCCCTGCAGGCCAACGTGGCCGATGAAGAAGCTGTTGAAGGGCTGATCAAAACGGTGCTCGAACGCAGTGGCCGCATCGATGTGCTGATCAACAACGCCGGGATTACGCGGGATGGTTTGTTGATGCGCATGAAGACCGCTGACTGGCAATCCGTCATCGATCTCAACCTGACTGGTGTGTTCCTTTGCACCCGTGCAGTCACCCGCCCGATGCTCAAACAAAAGAGCGGTCGAATCATCAACATCACTTCGGTGGTGGGGTTGATGGGCAATGCCGGACAGGCCAACTACGCCGCCGCCAAAGCCGGGGTTGTGGGCCTGACCCGCAGTGCTGCCAAAGAGATGGCCAGCCGCGGCATCACCGTCAATGCGGTGGCCCCTGGATTCATCGCCACCGACATGACCAAGGACCTTGATGCCGAGGGCATTTTGGCGGCCATCCCCCTGGGGAGCTTCGGCACGCCCGACCACATCGCCGGCACTGTTCGTTTCCTGGCCGCAGATCCTGCTGCCGCCTACATCACCGGACAAGTGCTTCAGGTGGATGGCGGCATGGTGATGGGCTGAAGGATGCTCTGCTGAGAACTAACGATTGAGCAGCTTGAGCTGCTCATCCCGGAGCCGTCGGATGCGCTGCAAAAGGCGCAACTTGCGGCTTCGCTCTGTGGCCGTCAGAAAGATTCGCAACGGCGCGTAGATCAAGGCCATGGCAGCGGCCAGGCCGGCAATCAACGTGAACGACTGGAGGCCGGGTTCATCCATGGCCGGACCATAACGAGCCGCACCAGGGGGAGCAGCACCTGGCGGCATTCGATTCGGCTTTCCCCACCCAAAAGGTGTTTTTGAGGGTCAGCTCCCTGTGGGACATTGACTTTCGGGTATCGGTTAATCATGGCCAAACTGCTGAGCTTTTCGGATGAATCCCGCGCTTCTCTCGAACGGGGGATGAATGCCCTGGCCGATGCCGTACGCGTCACGATCGGCCCCCGGGGACGCAACGTCGTGCTGGGAAAAAGCTTCGGCGCTCCCGACATCGTCAATGACGGCGACACGATTGCCCGTGAGATCGAACTCGACAATCCTTTTGAAAACATCGGCGCCAAGCTGATCCAGCAGGTGGCCTCCAAGACCAAAGACAAGGCCGGTGATGGCACCACCACAGCAACTGTGCTGGCCCAGGCCATGGTGGAGGAAGGCCTGCGCAACACGGCGGCGGGTGCCAGCCCCATCGAACTGCGTCGCGGCATGGAGAAAGCTGCAGCCCAGGTGGTGGCGGGCTTGGCCCAGCACAGCCAAGCGGTGAGCGGCGAGGGCATCGGCCAAGTGGCCACGGTGAGTTCCGGTGGTGACGAAGAAGTGGGTCGGATGATCTCCGAAGCCATGGACAAGGTGAGCGTCGATGGCGTGATCACCGTCGAAGAGTCCAAGTCACTCGCCACGGAACTGGAAGTGACCGAAGGCATGGCCTTTGACCGTGGCTACAGCTCCCCTTACTTCGTGACCGACGGAGAGCGTCAGCTCTGTGAGTTTGAAAACGCCCTCCTGCTGCTGACCGATCGCAAGATCAGCGCCATTAACGACCTCGTTCCCGTTCTCGAAACCGTTCAGAAAACCGGAAACCCCTTAGTGGTGCTGGCGGAAGAAGTGGAAGGCGAGGCCCTCGCCACCCTTGTGGTGAACAAAAACCGCGGCGTCCTTCAGGTGGCAGCTGTTCGAGCCCCCTCCTTCGGGGAGCGGCGTAAAGCGGCCCTGGCTGACATCGCCATCCTCACCGGCGGCACCGTGATCAGCGAAGACCGGGCCATGACCCTCGACAAGGTCACCCTTGCAGACCTGGGCCGCGCCCGTCGCATCACCATCACCAAGGAAAGCACCACCATCGTGGCCAGCGATGAGCATCGTGCAGCCGTGAACGATCGCGTGGCAGCGATCAAACGCGAGCTCGAAAACACCGAATCCGAGTACGACCGCGAGAAGCTCAGCGAGCGCATTGCCAAGCTTGCTGGGGGTGTTGCTGTGATCAAGGTGGGTGCTCCCACTGAGACCGAGCTGAAAAACCGCAAACTGCGCATCGAGGATGCCCTCAATGCCACTCGAGCCGCCGTGGAGGAAGGCATCGTTGCTGGTGGTGGCTGCACCTTGATCCAGCTGGGCCAGGAGCTGGATGGCCTGGCCGCTCAGCTGCAGGGCGATCAGCGCACCGGCGTGGAGATCGTGAAGCGTGCCCTGAGCGCACCCCTGCGCCAGATCGCCATCAACGCCGGCGCCAATGGCGATGTGGTCGTCGAGGAAGTGCGCAAGTCCGGCAAGGGCTTCAATGCCCTCACCGGCGGTTTTGAGGACCTGCTCCAGGCAGGCATTCTCGATGCGGCCAAGGTGGTGCGCTTGGCGCTGCAGGATGCCGTCTCGATCGCATCCCTGCTGATCACCACCGAAGTGGTGATTGCCGACAAACCCGAGCCTGCGGCTCCTGCTCCTGCTGGCGATCCCATGGGTGGGATGGGCGGTATGGGTGGCATGGGCGGCATGGGCATGCCCGGCATGATGTGATCACCGACCGCCTGGTGTGAGCGATCCCTAGATCGAACGCACCAGGCGGGCATGAATTCGGCACACCGTGAGAGCCTCCGGGGGCGGCCTGCGACACAGGCGCCCCAACTCGCGGTTCAACGCCTGAAGTTCACCCATCGGGAGGCCAGCCAAGGGGACCCCGAACACGAGACCACCCACAGCCAGAGGCAAGGGGAGGAGAGCAGCGATTCTCCGCATCAGTCTCACGCGTCTCATACGATTCTGAGCTTCTGCTCCCTGGGAAGCCTCAAACCACCGGATTCGCTTCAAGGAACGGAACAGAGTCGGACTAGGTCGCCATCTGCCTGCAATACGAGGCCACCTGGAGATCAACACCGGTGATCGCTGTACCCACCACCACACCATCGGCTCCCAACGTCAGGGCTTGGTTGGCCATCGCAGCGGACGCAATCCCTCCCTCACAGATCAAAGGCACCTGGTCCGGTAACTGGAAACGGAGTGGCTCCAGCAAGGACCAGCCCGGCGGTGTCTCTGCGGCAGTTTCGCGCGTGTATCCAAACAAGGTGGTGCCGACCCAGGCACAGCCCAACCGTGCAGCCTCCAGACCATTCGCGATGCTGTCCACGTCCGCCATCAACGGGGCACCGAGCTCTTCCTTCGCTCTTTGCACCAGGGTTTCCAACGATTCACCATCGGGGCGAGGGCGCGCCGTTGCATCCAGGGCCACCACGTCAGCTCCAGCAGCCCAGACGGCTTGGATCTCATGCCAACGGGGCGTGATGTACACCTCGCTATCAGGGAAGGTGCGTTTCCAGAGGCCAACAATCAACGCTTCCGGGCAGCGGCGGCGCACCGCACCAATGTGTTCCGGACTCTCGAGCCGAACCCCGATGGCACCGTTGGCCAGACTCGCCTCAGCCATCGCTGCGATCACCTCCGGCTCACGCATCGGCGACCCTTCAGGAGCTTGCACCGACACGATCAGCCCACCTCGCAGGCTTGCCCGATCCAAACTGACCATGGTTCAGGACGCCTGAGGGAAATCGTCCACAGCCGTCGGCAACCACCGGCGCAAACGCTGCAGCTTGGGTGATGGAGGGGGGGCCACCTCCTGAGATGAAGGCTGGACAGACAGATCGCTGGCTGAGACCGCCTGCTCCACCGTGCTGCCGACCTCATCGAGACAGCCTTGCAATGCACTCGTGAAGCGATTCAAAACGGAGGGAGGTGCCAACGTCTGAGGAGCCAAGGTCTCAGGGACCAAGGTCTCAGCGGAGGGCATGTCCACCGTGGCGTCGCACTGGGGGAGGGAGCTCACCCCGTAACGGTGGACCCATTGCTGTTCGACCCGAGCAATTTCACGCTGGTCGGCCCGGGCGCGGGCATCAATCAGCTGCTGGCGCAAGGCCTCCCGACGTCGCTGGGGGAGTGAGGCGCTGGAGGCAGTCACAGGATCAGGCAAGTTTGCGGTTGAGCAGTGGACGAATCAGGAGAAACAGACCCACCGTGAGCACCATCAACACCATCAGGCAGACGTAGCCGCTCACAGGTCCATAAGGGGCCTGAAGCAGAACTGCTGAAAGGTCCAAGGGACCGGCGTAAGCCGCGCGAATGGGTTCAATCGCGAAGGTAAGCGGATTCAAGGCCGCAAGCCAGCCCAACCAAGGGGGCATAAACGACAACGGCGCCAAGGCCGTGCTCGCAAACAGCAGCGGCAGGTTGGCCACAAAGATCACCGCAATCAATTCGATATGGCCGGGGAGGGCAAAGGCCAACCCCAAACTGAGCGCCGTGACGGCAAACACCAGGAGCAACAGGGTCAGCATCACCAGCCCGAGGCCGGCCAGCCCTGGCCAGCCATAGCCCAACAGGGCTGCAGTACCCATGATCGCCAAACTCTGAACCAGGCTGAGGGTGGTGATGTAGATCACTGAAGCCAACACGATGGAACTGCGACTGCGCAGCGGAGCCACCAGAAGACGGTTCAGGAACCCAAATTCACGGTCAAACATCACCGGGAGTCCGGCATTGAGAGCGGCGCTGAAAGCCGTGAACACAATCACTCCCGCCCCAAGAAAGCGCCCATAACTTGTGCCCCCAGGCAGGAGACCCTCAGGAGCGCGTGAGAACAGCGCCCCGAACAGCACAAGCCAGATCAAGGGCTGCAGCACCCCCGCCACCAGGGTGGATGGACGACGCTGAAGCTGCAGAAACAGGCGGCGGGTGAGGGCCATGGTTTCCTGCACCAGTTCGGCCAAAGGTGTGCTGGTGGCAACGGAACTGGTCATCGCGAAATCGAAGCGAACAAGAACGGCAAGGGAACGGACAGTGATCAGCGGCGAAACAGTGGCCAGCGGAGGACTTCAGCGCATGGACTGCTTGCGCTCCTGCTTGGGATCCCGCTGGCCGGCCACAGCCAATTCGGCATCCATCAAGGTCCGGCCGGTGGCTTGAAGATAAACATCATCCAAACTGGGTCGGCTCTGGGCGAGGGCAAACACCGGCAGACCCGCCTGATCTAACTGATCACGCAGCCGTTGCATCACCTGATCCCCCTCCACGACCAGATTGAGGGAATAACCCTGGGCGCGATTGACGACAATCTGGCGCACCCCAGCGACAGGCTGAAGCAATCCCTGAAGCCGCTCTGCCTCTTCTGCATCGCTGAATTCCCGCACCCGCAAGGTGATCCGATCACCGCCAAGGCGTTGTTTGAGTTCATCGGGTGTGCCCTCGGCAATCACGCGACCGGCATCAATGATTGCCATGCGATCAGCCAAGGCTTCCACCTCCTCGAGGTAGTGACTGCTCAGCAAAACTGATGTGCCCTGCTGTCGCAGCTCACGCAGCACCTGCCAAATCGCTGCCCTGCTCTCAATATCCAGACCAACCGTGGGCTCATCCAGCACCAGCAGTTTCGGTTGGTGCAACAGACCGGCAGCCAGATCAAGGCGACGACGCATTCCACCGGAATAGGTGCCGCAGCGGCGATCAATCCAGTCCTGCATGCCGAGGAGCGTGATCAGCTCGTTTATGCGCTGATCGCGATCAGATGGACGCAGGTGATAGAGATCGCCCTGGAGGCGCATTAACTCCCGGCCGGTGAGGATCTTGTCGATCGCCACCTCCTGGGCCACATAACCGAGCATGCAGCGCACGGCCCGAGGATCCTTGAGGGCATCAATGCCAGCCACTTGCACCTCACCCGCATCGGGGGCCAACAACGTGGCGAGGATGCGCAGTGTGGTTGTCTTACCGGCCCCGTTGGGTCCGAGCAAGCCGTAGAGACAGCCCTCAGGCACAGCGAGATTGAGGTCTTCGAGCGCTTTCACAGCCCCGTAAGACTTCTGTAGATGGGCCAGCTCCAACAAGGGCATTGAGCTGTCGCGACAGGACTACTGAAGTGGAATCTAGGCAGCGACCCCGTTGTAAATGGTGCTGAGACCACGGAACAGGGGATCGATCGCCGCATGCACCTGCAGATCGAACAATGCAGCTCCAGGGAGGCGGCTCAGAATCAACAAAAGGCAGATGCCGAAGAGATAGAGAATCGACCAGCGGAACAATCCTTTGGCCCGCTCCGTGCTTTCCGGAGCGGCAGCCAAGTTGTGCACCATCTGCAACAGGCGCGCATTAAACGGAAGCAACAGCAGGCCATACAGCAGACCACCCTCCGGCAACGCCAGCACGCCAAACCCACTGAGCACCACCGTGGCCCAGCCGTAGCGACGAATGGCTCGCGCCGTGACCACGGGTCCCTTGACCACGGGCAACATGGGAATGCCGACAGCGCGGTAGTCCTCACGCAACAGCAGTGCCAGCGCCCAGAAATGGGCCGGTGTCCACACCATCACCAGCGCAAACAACCACCATCCCCCCAGACCCACATGCCCAGTGGCCGCAGCTGCTCCCACTAAAGGAGGAATGGCGCCTGCCACGCCGCCGATCACGATGTTCTGCGTCGTTCTTGGCTTCAGCAGAGCCGTGTAAAGCAGCACGTAACTGCACAACCCAAGCAGGGACAGTCCAGCCGCTAGGCAATTGACCCCGCTGACCAGCAACAGGGCAGCCGCCAGGGTGCAGGAGACCGCACCCGCGAAGGCAGCGGTGGGCGACAGACGTCCAGAGGGCAAGGCCCGACCGCTGGTGCGCTGCATCCGCCGATCCAGATCCTGCTCCCAGAGGCAATTGAGCACCCCAGCAGCAGCAGCAGCCAGGGCTCCACCGCCCAGGGTGCAAGCCAAACGCGGTGAGGGGAGAGGCCAGCCTTCACTCAGAGCCATGCCCCCAAGGGTGGTGGCGAGCAACAAAGGAATCAGACGCGGCTTGGCCACCTCCAACCAGGCAGGAAGCTTGACCCGCCTGCGGGAAGGCACCACCTGATCACGGGTGATGGTCAGGGAACCGGGAGCAGTGGAACTAGCCATGACAGGGCTCCAGGGAAGAGGAATCGAAATCCGCCGCATCGGAACGCACGGCAAGCCGTGGTCTCCGACAGGTGAGGGCTGCCAGCAGGGCAGCCAAAAGACAGGCGACCAGTTGATGGGCCACGGTCACCGCGGGTTGGGCCAAACCGAGGCGGAGCGTGAAAACACCGAGGCCGATCTGGGCCATCACCAAAGCCGCTGCACTCAACAGCAACGGCCACTGACGTCGGGTCCAGCCACCCGCAAGGAGAGCCAGCACCACAAACAACAGCACCGTGACCGCGACGGGGGTCGCGGCGCTGCGATGCCAGTGCAGCCACTGACATCCCTGCCCCACTGCCAGGCAACGCTTCGCTGCCCAGGAGGTGGCCATCCGCCCCCCCAGCAGGCACTGACTCACCACTGCCAGCACACTGAGGCTGCCGAGAATCCGCCACCACAACGGTGAGGAGACCGGAGACGTTGAGGTCTCGACCAGCAGCAACTGGCTGATGCCACTGAGCATCACCACAAGGGTGAGACCCAAGGCCAGATGGGCTGTCACCACACCGGTGGGAAGCAGCTGCAGCACGGTCAAAGCACCGAGCCCCCCCTGCAACACCACCAGCAGAACCAGCACGGCACTGCAAGGCAACAACCATTTCGGCAGCTGATCACGCCACCACCAGGTGGCGCCCAACTGCACGAGCAGAGCAACACCGATCACGAAAGCGTCGAGCCGGTGAAACCACTCCAGGAAGACCTGGAGATTCATCTGACGTCCGGGCAGGAACGTGCCGTAGCAGAGGGGCCAGTCAGGACAGGCCAGCCCGGCCTCCATCACACGGGTGGCACCACCGATCACAACAAGCGCCACAAGGGCGACCACCAAATGGCTGGCGAGTTGAGCGAGCCGACGACGAATCGGCCATCCAGACGCACAAGTCACTGGAAGAACACCTCCCTCGGCATCGATGGGGATGAACGGAAAGTAGCCGTCTCATCGACAACGGCACGGTGTGTGGCTGTTCACAACATCAATTGACGACATTGAAAGAAAACCCGTCTCGTCGTCCTGACACTTTCGACACGCAGAAAACCTCAAAAGGCCTGCAGAATCGAGGATTTAGAGGAGGCGTCACGATCAGCGCCGAGGATTTTCCACCCGTCTTAAGAATCACGTGTGGTTCACCTCAGACGATCCCCATAGTGTGAAACGAGTCACGGATCTAACCCGTGCCCATCCCGTCTTCAATCATCACCCTGGTGCTGGGAATGATCCTGGTCCTTGGTGGGCTCTGGGTTGGTCAGAACATCAACCTTCTCCCTGTCGATGCCAGTGCCAATGCACCGGTCTACGACGAACTTTTCCGTGTGCTGTTCAGCATTGGCACGATCCTGTTTGTCGGCATCGTCGGCCTAGTGCTGTTCAGCCTGGTGCGATTCCGACGGCGTGAAGGACAACTGGGTGATGGCCTGGCGATCGAAGGCAACCTGCCTCTTGAAGTGTTCTGGACTGCAGTCCCGGCAATCGTTGTGCTGTTCGTTGGCCTCTACAGCTACGACATCTACGACCGGATGGGGGGGATGACCCCGCTCAACCACGGCATGGACCACAGTTCCATGGTCAGCGCAACCACTGCTGCAGATGAAGCTGGGCCTCGGGTCTGGGGAGGAATCGGCAACGGCACGTCCACCACAGCGGACAGCGGAGCGATCGCTCCGGTTCCAATCGAAGTGACGGCCATGCAGTTCGCGTTTCTCTTCCGTTACCCACAGGGAGATTTCATTTCCGGCGAACTGCACGTACCAGCGGGTCAGCCTGTGAGCCTGCGGATGGAAGCCAAGGATGTGATTCACGCCTTCTGGGTTCCTGAATTCCGTCTCAAACAGGACGTCATCCCCGGCCAGCCAACCGTGCTGAATTTCACTCCCACCCGACCGGGTACTTATCCAATCGTCTGCGCCGAGCTTTGCGGTCCGTATCACGGCGGTATGCGTTCATCGGTTGTCGTCGACGAGCCCGATGCCTACACCGCCTGGTTCAACGCCAACAACAAATTGGAGGTCGCTGAGGCATGACTGTTTCTCTCCCACCTCAGAGCGAGCACCCCGTCTCGTCCCTGCAACCCACAGGGTGGTTGCGTTATTTCAGCTTCAGCGTCGACCACAAAGTGATCGGGCTGCAATATCTGGTGTGCGGTTTTCTCTTTTATCTGATCGGTGGGGCCCTGGCAGGGGCGATCAGAACGGAACTGCTCAGCCCTCTCTCGGACTTCATGCCCAGGGATGTCTACAACCAGGTGCTCACCCTCCATGGCACGGTGATGATCTTTCTTTGGATCGTGCCGGTGGTCAATGGAGCCTTCGGCAACTATTTGATTCCGTTTTACGTGGGTGCCCGGGATATGGCCTTCCCCCGGCTCAATGCCGTGGCCTTCTGGCTGATCCCGCCTGCAGGACTGCTGTTGATCAGCAGCTATTTCATCACCGGTGCTGCCCAGTCCGGATGGACGGCCTACCCACCCTTAAGCATCACGACTCCAGCCAGCGGCCAGATCATCTGGATCCTGAGTGTGCTGCTACTGGGGGGAAGCTCAATCTTCGGGGGCATCAATTTCATCGCCACAGTGCTCAAACTGCGGCGACCTGGGCTCAAGCTGATGCAGCTTCCCATGTATTGCTGGGCCATGCTCGGCACCAGCATTCTCGTGGTGCTCTCCACGCCAGTGCTGGCTGGAACGCTGATTCTGCTCAGCTTCGACATCGTTGCGCACACCGGTTTCTTCAACCCGGGGCTGGGCGGCAATGTGGTGGTTTATCAACACCTCTTCTGGTTTTATTCCCACCCGGCCGTTTACATCATGGTCTTACCAGCCTTCGGACTGGTGAGCGAAATCCTGCCGGTGCATTGCCGGAAGCCCCTGTTTGGTTACGCCACGATGGTGTATTCGATCATGGCGATTGTGATCCTGGGTTTGGTGGTTTGGGCCCACCACATGTTCACCAGTGGCACACCACCCTGGATGCGCCTGTTCTTCACCATCGCCACCGCATTCATTGCCGTTCCCACGGGAATCAAGTTCTTCAACTGGCTGGCCACTCTGTGGGGCGGGCGCATTTCCCTGAACAGCGCCGTTCTGTTTTCCTGTGGATTCATTATCAATTTTGTGCTGGGCGGGATCACCGGTGTTGCCCTCGCCCAAGTTCCCTTCGACGTGCACGTGCATGACACCTACTTTGTGGTCGCCCATTTTCACTACATCGTCTACGGCGGAACGGTCTTTGTGATCTTCGCCTCGATTTATCACTGGTACCCGAAAGTGACCGGGCGGATGCTCAACGAAACCCTTGGCAGGCTGCATTTTCTGCTCACCTTCATCGGCTTCAACCTCTGCTTTGCACCGCAGCACTGGCTGGGCCTCAACGGCATGCCCAGACGCGTCGCCGAATACGACCCCCAGTTCGCCTTCATCAACCAACTCAGCAGCGCCGGTGCTCTGCTGATGGCCATCAGCACGTTGCCATTCCTCTGGAATGTGATCGCCAGCGCCTTTCGTGGAGAGATCGCCGGCGACAACCCCTGGCAGGCGCTCACGCCCGAGTGGCTCACCAGCTCACCCCCACCCGTTGAAAACTGGAAAGGAGAGGCTCCTCTGGTGACTGAGCCCTACGGCTATGGCGTCCCCCTCGACGAAATCGACCTGGCTGCCACCAGCGGCCGTGACCTCTGGAGCAGCGGAAAATGACCACCCTTCAACCATCCAGCGCTGAGGCCGCCACCACCGAAACGGCCCATGAGCATCAGGACCACCGCATGTTTGGTGTGGCCACCTTCCTGGTTGCTGATGCGATGACCTTTGCCGGCTTCTTCGCCGCGTACCTCACATTCCATGCCGTCAACCCGCTGCAACCTGGGGCTGTTTACGAACTCGAATTACCTCTGCCGATCCTGAACACGGTGTTGCTGCTGGTGAGCAGTGCCACATTCCACAAAGCAGGCCAGAAGCTTCGCCAACGCGACAATGCGGGATGCAGGCAATGGCTTCTGATCACAGCCGCACTGGGTTTGGCCTTCCTCGTTAGCCAAATGGTGGAGTACTTCACCCTGCCGTTCGGCCTGACCGACAACCTATTTGCCAGCACTTTCTATGCACTCACAGGATTTCACGGTCTGCACGTGACCCTTGGGGCCTTGATGATTCTGATCGTGTGGTGGCAGTGCCGCACACCGAAAGGACGGATCACAGCCGACAATCAATTTCCCCTTGAAGCGGTTGAGCTCTACTGGCACTTCGTGGATGGCATCTGGGTGGTGCTGTTTTTGATCCTTTATCTGCTCTGAAACGAGCCCCCGGGAAAGAGCCCAGGGTCCTTGCCGCGCAGACCTTTGATCGCCAGAATTCAGATAACTCTTCCTGCTCAGATGCTGGTCGGCCAGGAACTCCTCGATAAAGCGCGCGCCCTCAGCAATCGGCGCGAAGACGAGATTGCCCGTGGCTGCGGCTATGTCGGCCCCAGCGGCCGGGTGCTCAAAAAAAGTTTTTACCGAGCCTTGGTGGAAGCCAAGGGCTACACCCTGCCTTCGGCCAGCAGCAGCGGAGGTGGTCCCCGTGGCCGCCAGGCTGAGTTCCGCACACGGGTGCATGGCAACGGCAATCTGTTGATCGGGCACGCTTACACCCGCCGGCTGGGCCTCGAACCTGGACAGGAATTCCGGATCGAACTACACAAGGACTCAGGATCGATCTGGTTACTGCCCATCGACGAGACCGAATCAGACCAAGCAAGCGAAGCCTGATTCGGTGATCAGCGAGCCCGTCTAAGCCATCGCCGGTGGATCGCCGTCGTTGTGAACGGTTGAGCTGAAGGCGATTAGCTCAATGCCGCTGAACAGGAAGCTGATCCCCACGAGGGTGCCCAGAACCCAGAGGAGACCCCAGAACTTCAGGGTGACGATCAGCAGACCCAGGATGAAGGTGATCACACCGTTGGCGATCGCCCAGCCAGCACCGGGCCGGCTGCTGTGGGACAGGCCACTGAAAAAGGCCACCACACCCTCCACGAGGAAGACGATGCCAATCGCGAGGGCAAATACAGCAACCTGTTCAGCGGCTTCACCAGGCGTGCGCAGATTGGAGATCATCGAACCCCCAGCCACGATGAAGAGAGTCGACACCACCAGACGCCAAAAACAGATCCAACGCCCCATCCGTCCGGAACGGGCCAGATTGCTGATCCAGCCAACAATGCCGCCGATCAGAAACAAGACGGCAATCACACCCACCGTCCAGAACGAAGCGAGAACGGGGAACACCAGGGCCAAGATGCCTAGCACAATCAACAGAATGCCTTCGGCAACCGCGAAGGCCTTGAAGCTGCCCAGAGAGTCAGGGCGCTCATCGACAGTCATCGATGGTTCAGTTTGAACAACTCCCGCAACCTATTAACGCCATCCAAAGCCGACCACGTTTTGTGATCCTCAGCCCCATCCGTGGGCATTGAGCCAAGCACTGGTGATCTCCCCTTCAGCCTTGGACTGATACGAAGAAGCCCCCGGTTGCGCCTGCAGAAGCAACCGTTCGGCGTAACGGGCAATCAGATCCGCCTCGAGATTGACACTGGCACCCACCACCAGATGGTGCAAAGAGGTCGATTCCCAGGTGTGGGGAATCACCGCAATCCAGAAGCGAGAACCGTCGTCAGCACAACCCGCCACGGTGAGACTGATGCCGTCCACGGCGATGCTGCCTTTCTCACAAACATATCGGCCATAGGCCGGATCATTCCAACGCAGCTCCAGACGCCAAGACTGCGGCAGGGCCTCAACCGCCATCACCGTTCCAGCCCCGTCGATATGGCCACTCACCAAATGGCCACCCAGTCGATCCGCCAGGCGCAAGGCCGGTTCAAGATTCACCGCCCCACGTCGGCTCGCTTTCACCCCCAGGGTGGTGCGCGCCATGGTTTCTTCGCTCACATCCGCCAGGAAGCCGTCGCCCACACACTCCGCAACGGTCAGACAAACCCCATCCACAGCCACACTGTCGCCCAGCTGCAGCGGTGCAAATGGAGCACAGCCGGTCACCAACAGCTGCTCACCACGCCGTTCCACCCTGCCGACCGCCTGCACCAGCCCCGTGAACATCGCTCCCTTCCCGTGGCTGTTCCTCTAGCCATAATCGGATAAAGGGGATGACAGGGCCGTGGTTGAAATGCACGTTGCCGGAATCGCCCTCGACGCGGCCAGCCGCAGCCCGATCGTGCTGCTTCGGGATCCTGCGGGCCGACGCCAGGTGCCGATCTGGATTGATCAAGCTCAGGCTCACAACATCATGGCTGGCATCCAGGGGGATGAACCGCCGCGGCCCCTCAGCCACGACCTGATGGTGGCCTTGCTGGATGCGGGTGATCTTGTCCTCGAACGGGTGATCATCCACGCAATCGAAGACAGCACCTTCCGCGCGCTGCTGAAGCTGGGCCACCAGCCATGCAGTGCGGATCAAGACAGCAGCAGCCCAGCGCAAGCCCCGGTCTCTGAAGACACCAGCACCGATCCCAACGCTGGGGAGATCGAGATTGATGCCCGTCCCAGCGATGCCATTGCCCTGGCGGTGCGTACTGGCACAGGAATCTGGATGCTGGAGGAGGTCGTGGCCGAAGCCTCGATCCCCGTGGATGCGGAAGCCGACTCCGAAGAACAGGACGAATTCCGCCGCTTTCTCGACCAGGTCAGCCCCGCGGCCCTGGTCCGCCATCTCCGATCCCGCCAGCCAGACAGCGACAGCCCACCTGAAGACGAGAACGAACCAACGCCATGAGCGCTCGGGCCACCAACCTGAAGGCACGGCGTCGGCCCTTCGGGGATGGGCCGGCCGTCAGCCTGTTCACCCTGGGAACCATGCGGGCCCTCGCCACCTCGTCCCAGATGTTGGACGTGGTGGAAGCGGCGGTGAACGCCGGCATCAACCACCTGGAGACGGCGCCGGCCTACGGCCCTGCCGAAAGCTTCCTCGGGGCGGCGCTGGAGACCCTCAACCAGAAGGGCATTGCTCCAGCTGACGGCTGGGTGATCACCAGCAAGGTGCTGCCGGGGGTGAGCCTGACGGAGGGGCAGGGGCAGCTGCTGGCCTGCATGAAACGCCTGGGGATCTCCCATCTCGAGAACTGGGCCATCCATGGCCTCAATCGCGAGGAACACCTCCACTGGGCCCTGGAGGGGGAGGGCCAAGCCCTGATGCAATGGGCGAAAACCCAGGGCCTGGTGGGACAGGTGGGGTTCAGCAGCCACGGCAGCAACAGGCTGATTGAGACCGCCATCCGCAGTGGAGTCTTCCGGTTTTGCAGCCTGCATTTGCACCTGCTCGATCCCCAGCGCATGCCCCTGGCAGCCCTGGCCCTGGAGAAGGGCCTTGGGGTCATGGCCATCTCCCCGGCCGACAAAGGCGGACGGCTCCAGGACCCCAGCCCCACCCTGATCGAGGACTGCCAGCCCCATGCCCCTCTGGCTTTGGCTTATCGCTATCTGCTCAGTGCCGGCATCAGCACCCTCACCCTCGGCGCCAGCCAAGCCGCCGATCTCCAACTCGCGCATCAACTGGCGGCATCGGATCAGCCCCTTAACCGCAGCGAACAGGAAGCTGTGGCCCAACTGAAAGCCCGCCGCAGCGAACGCCTGGGGGCAAGCCAATGCGGCCAATGCCAGGCCTGTCTCCCCTGCCCGAACGCAGTGCCGATTCCAGCACTGCTGCGCTTGCGCAACCTGCGGCTCGGGCACGACCTACAGGGTTACTGCGAGGAGCGTTACAACCTGATCGGCCGTGCCGGCCATTGGTGGGAATCCCACGATGCCAGTGCTTGTAACCGGTGTCAGGCCTGTCTGCCCCGCTGCCCCCACCAGCTTCCCATTCCCGACCTTTTGGCCGAAACCCATGCCCTTCTGTCGGCACCGCCACGCAGGCGCCTATGGGGTTGAAGCCGCCCAGTTCGCCTCCAGGGCCGCACGTTGGTCCGGCGTCAGCGGAGGAAAACTCCAACAGCGATCCCACACCTGCTGGGAGGGCAGCACCAAAGACCGAAGACGCGCTGGCACAGAGCTACGGGCCTGATCCAACGCCGCATAGGGAAGAGGCGGAACCCAGCCATCACCCAGCAACCGACCCATGAGAGGAGCCTTCCAAGCGTCCTCCACCCAGGCTTGAGGCAGAGGTTCGCTGGTTTGGGCCGGCCGCATCAGCAAGGTCCAGTCCAGAGGAGCCCCCTGCTCCGGCAACACGGCATGGACCCTTGGATCGCTCCGCAAGGTCGCCATGCAACGCACCAACGGCAACACCGCTGCCCTTGCCTTGCCTTGAAGCAGCCAGTTGAGGGCATGGCGATCATCGAAGACCAGGGCTGCAGCACGAAGACGCTGCAAGGCATCCGGTCGATCGATGCGTTCAGCGATGCTCAACACCACCCGCGGACTGGAGGGAAGCACCAGCTGCCCTGCAATGAAAGGATCCAGCAGGGCATTCCAGCCGACAGCCTCGGCGGACGGGGTTAGGGCATCACCACGGAGCACCAGCACCCAGGGGCTGACCGACACAGGGAGCAACGCCGCCGCCTGAGCCGGAGAAAACCCTGCGAGGAAGGCACCAGCCTGGGGACTGAGACGGGCACGCAGGGCGGGGGCTGCCATGGGCTGAACGGCGGTCGCTTCAACGTTGGCGACCCAGCCGTCCGGGAGTGCCAGCAGATCGGCCTGCTCCGGCAGGCCGGCGTTCAATTGCTGCAACGACTCCAAAGCGGAAAACTGCCAAGGCTTGGGCAAGCGACGACGCCATTGCAAAGGCAGGGTTTCAGGAGCGGCCATCAACGTGGGCGTGGCCGATCGTGCACAACCAGCCAACCCACCAAGACCCAGCAGCACTCCGTACTGGAGCAGTTCGCGGCGCTTCAGGGAAACAACAGACGTCATGGCAGTGACCCTAAAAGGGCATCCATGGCCCGATCACAGTCGTGCTGAAGCCGTTCCAAAGACACACCGCGCAGCTGAGCCAGGAGTGCCAAACCTCCAGCACCAACGCCTTCCTTCACGTGCCCCTGCTCATAGGCCTGCAGCTGGTGATGGCGACTGGTGTTGAAGTGCAGGCCACTGGCGAGAGCCAGCAACGGCACCTGGCAATGGGCCTCCAGACGCCCGAGCAAACGCGCCAGGGCAGGAGGCGACAGCACCTGGGTCGACGCATCGAGTCGCTCCGCCGCAAGCCAAGCCGTGGTGCCCAGCGTGAGCAGCCGGGCCAGCGCGGCCTTCTCCCCCGCTTCGCAGCCCCTGAAGGCAAGCGCGATCACGGCAAGCATCTGGCTGCCACCCGCCAGCATCACCGGCTGCCTGGCCTCCAAAGCCCCCAGCACAACACCCGCCGCGAGCGCTTGAAAGGGATCACCCACGGCAGCAACCAGAGCCATGGGATCCACCGGCTCCGGCAAATCTGCGGCCGCCAATCCTTCAGCCACCAGCTGCTGTTTGAGGCGCAAAGGGGGATGCAGGGCACTGCCACTGACCAGATCATCCACAGGCAGCCCAAGCCCCTGGAGCACAGCCTGAGCCGTGGTGGTTCCTCCCGGCACACATTCCGCCAGCACCAAAGGGCGCTGGAGCGCCGATCCCAGCCGATAGCCCCGCTCCCACAGATGCCGCACCCTGGTGAGGGCCATGGCTCGACCACCGCTCAAGCAGGCGGCGGGCCCCAGAGCCGTTGATTCCATCCGGAGATGCGGGAACGGAGGCGACTGGGGCAAGCCGAGGGTGGCCACCTGGGGGATCAGCTGCAAATGCTGAACCGCCACCCAACTGATCAGGGCCGGCGACACCCCTGCAGGCAAGGGAGGCAAAGGCCAGCAAGGCCGGTGGGAGGGCCCATGGAGCAGGAGTTCCGCATCCGCAATGGCGGTATAGCGCCGAGACTCAGCCGTGGCACCTGCCGCAGAGATGCCCTCCACCTCAGCGGTTCGGGTGGCCGCCAGCACCAGCAGCAGATCAGGCCGCTGGGCAGGATCAGTCCAGGGCCGCAACCGTTGTGCCAACTCGGGAGAGCTCCAAAGCCCCCCGATCAGCTCACATCCTGGGGGCAGAGCTGGAGGCATGGGACGAAGGTGGAGACATCGGGTCCATCAGGGCCACCTAGAGGGGATCCAAAGCCACAAGTCCCTCAAGAGCCTTGGGGGGGGATGGAATGGGTGCCTTAAGCCGCGGGAAAATCCAGTACGACAAGGCATGGAGTGCCAGCACATAAATCAGCTGCTGAAGGAGCACCAACCCCAAAGCCATCAGTTGCACCTCTTCAAGATCAGGCGCGATCGAAAGTCGCAACGGCACCTGCACAAACGCCAGGGCGTTGTTGATGACACCGATCAATCCATTGAGCATGTTGTCGCCGGCCCGAGTGATCACCACCCAGAGGTTTTCGCCCACCAGTAGGGAGAGGGCCACCACCCGGACCAGAAAGCCGGCTGCCCCGATCAAGGTCCCCAGCCCCCAGCTGATCCACCAATTCATGCCCCGCACCCAACACCACCCCAGCCAGAGCGACAGAAAGCCGTAGGGGAACAGGATCAACGGTCCGCGCACAGGCCCCATCAACGCCACCAGGAGCAGAACGGCCAACAGAACCCCCTCAACACCCGCCTTGCCTCCCCTGCGCAAGAGCAGGAGCGCCAAGGGCAAAGGGAGCGCCAGACGGAACAGCGCGCCTCCCACAGGGAGGTAATAAAGCGCCAGCCAGATCAACGCTGCAGTCGCCGCCAGATAGGAGGTCTCCATGACCCGCAGGGCCTGGCGACGACTCATGCCCGTGGCAGGACGGAGGGTCAAGGATTGGCTCCGCGGGATTCCGGGGTCACCCGAAGGCTGTCGGAGGGTTGGATCCGTTCAATCGTTTCGACCTCGAAACCGATGCCGGCATCGCGCAGGGAGCGGGTCACCACCTCCGCCGGAGCGGAAGGGTCGGCGGCCGATAAGCGGAGGGTGATCCGATAGGGCTGGGGAGACTGCGGTCGGGCCTGGGGTCTGGCCGCTGGCGCCTGCGTCTTGTTGGCAGCCTCGGAGGTGTTCTTAGCAGTGGTGTTCTGAGACGGGGGCTGTGCCTTGTCAGCCTGCTTCGTTCCGCTGTCAGCCGTTCCTGAAGCAGCGGGACTGGTGGGAGAACCCGTGGTGCTGGACGCTGATGAAGCAGCAGAGGATTTATTTGCAGCAGGCTGCGACCCGGACTGCGTCGCGGGTGGCGCATCAAAACTCTCAGACAGCTGCTGGCCGATCGGGGTGCTCCCGCAAGCCTGAAGCACCAACAGGGCGGGCAGCAACCAGAGGCCAGAACGGGCCTGGCCCATCAGGCATCTCCAGGCTTGATCACCCGCACGGCGCTGGCGCGCAGTCGCCCGGTCTTGGTGGTTGCCGGGGGCTTCTTGGCTGCAGGTTTCTTCGCCGCAGGCTTCTTCGCTGCGGGTTTCTTGGCCGTGGTGGACTTTTTACGGGACGTCTTCTTGGCGGCAGCTTTGGCCTCCAACAATTCGACCGCCTCGGCCAAGGTGATGTCATCGGCCCCTTTGCCCTCCGGCAATGAAGCGTTGACCTTGCCCTGCTTCACATAGAGGCCGTAAGGACCGTCGTACACCTGGATGGTCTCGTCACTGCCCTCCGGCTTACCGAGATCCTTGAGCGCTGTACGACCACCACGGCCTCGCTTCGGCATAGCCAGCAACTCGAGGGCACGACTGAGGCCGACCGCCAGCACATCGTCGTCGCCCTTCAGGGAGCGGTAATCCTTTTCTCCCTTGCCCTTGTCCCAGACCACATAGGGACCAAAACGGCCGAGACCGGCCTGCACCTTGCCGCCATCGGGGTGCTCACCGAGCAGGCGAGGAAGACGCAGCAACCCAAGCGCATCATCAAGACTGAGGTCTTCCGGTTTCACACCCTTGGGCAGAGAAGCCCGCTTCGGCTTGGGATTCTCATCACTGACCTGGCCGCGCTGCACATAGGGGCCGTACTGACCGAACAGCAGGTAGACCAGATCACCGGTTTCAGGATCCTCACCGAGAGCTTCCGGACCATCCGCCTTCTGTTTGAGGATCAGCTCAGCCTTCTCAGCATCGAGATCAGCCGGGGTGATTTCGCGCGGGAGCGTGGCTTTCAGCAGCTCTTCTTCGCCGTCTTCACCGACGCGCTTCGACTCCAGGTAGGCACCAAAACGGCCGATGCGCACCACGCAGGGCAATCCTTCGAGATCAACAGTGCGCGAAGCACCTGCATCGATATCCCCCTCACGCTGCTGAACCTGGTGTTCCAGGCCCTGATCACCTTTGTAAAAGCCCTCGAGGTAAGGCAGCCACTGCACCTGGCCGTGGGAGATCTCATCGAGAGTGTTCTCCATCCGGGCGGTGAAGCCGGGATCCACCAGATCCGGGAAATGTTCCTCCAGCAAAGAGGTCACAGCAAAGGCTGTGAAGCTGGGAGTCAGCGCGTTGCTCTGCAACGTGGCGTAGCCACGATCCACAATCGTGCCGATGATGCTGGCGTAGGTGGAGGGACGTCCGATCCCCTCCTTCTCCAGCATTTTGACGAGGGAAGCTTCGCTGAAACGCGCTGGAGGCTGGGTCTGGTGACCAAGGGCCTCCACCTCCTGCGGGCTCGGCGAATCACCGGATTTCAGCGCTGGCAGCAGCACCTCCTGACCTTCCAGCGCCGCATCGGGATCGTCACTGCCCTCCACATAGGCCCGGAAGAAGCCAGGAAAATCAATGCGCTTGCCGTTCGCCCGGAAACGGGCGTCGGCGACGGCCAGATCCACGGACATCATCGTGAGCCGCGCCTCTGCCATCTGGCTGGCGACAGTGCGCTTCCAGATCAGCTCGTACAACGACAGATCGCGGCCATCCAGCCCTGTTTCTGAGGGTGCACGGAAGCTCTCACCAGCAGGCCGAATCGCCTCGTGAGCCTCCTGAGCGTTGCGAGCCTTGGTGCTGAATTGACGCGCGGTCTTGCTCAGATACTCCTTGCCGTAACGGGACTGCACACAGCTGCGGGCGGCGCTGATGGCCTGGTCCGACAAGTGAACGGAGTCGGTCCGCATGTAGGTGATGAAGCCCCGTTCATACAGACCCTGAGCACAGCGCATGGTCTCGCGCGCCGACAGACGCAGCTTGCGGTTGGCCTCCTGCTGGAGCGTGCTGGTGGTGAAAGGCGGCACAGGCCGGCGCACGGTCGGCTTCTCTTCGACCGATTCCACCTGCCAATCCGCGCTACGCACGGTGTCGGCAAGCTTGCGAGCCTCGTCCTCACTGAGCAGACGAACCGCACTGCCTTGCTTCAGGGCACCGGTGGTTTCGTCGAAGTCATTACCGGTGGCAATTTTCTGACCACCCAAGTGACTGAGTTTGGCGTCAAAGCTGCTGCCGGCATGGGCGAGATGGGCTTTCAGGTCCCAGTAGCTGCCACTGCGGAATGCCCGACGGGCCCGCTCCCGTTGCACCAGCAAACGCACAGCCACGGACTGCACCCGACCAGCTGACAATCCCCAAGCCACCTTCTTCCAGAGAAGCGGCGAGAGGGTGTAACCCACCAGGCGATCCAGAATCCTGCGGGTTTCCTGGGCGTGCACGAGCTCCATATCAAGCTCACGGGTGTCGTCCAAGGCCCGCGAGATCGCCTCTTTGGTGATCTCGTGAAACACCATCCGCTTCACAGGAACCTTGGGTGCGAGCAGCTGCAGCAGGTGCCAGCTGATGCTTTCCCCTTCACGGTCTTCGTCAGTCGCCAGCAGCAGCTGATCGACCCCTTTCAGCGCGTCCTTGAGCTCCCGCACCACCTTTTTCTTGTCCTTCGGGACCACGTACAGGGGTTCGAAGTCAGCCTCAGTGTTGACG
The DNA here is from genome assembly GCA_964225855.1 of Salipiger bermudensis. Classification (GTDB taxonomy): domain Bacteria; phylum Cyanobacteriota; class Cyanobacteriia; order PCC-6307; family Cyanobiaceae; genus Synechococcus_C. The sequence goes on from CAXQPR010000101.1 coordinate 99,129, forward strand.
CCGAGATTCGCCCATTTCTGCCCCTTGTGAGCCGCAGGAATCTCACTTGCGTTGTTGGGCAGGTCGCGCACATGGCCCATCGAGGCTTCCACCCGGTACCCCTTGGGGAGGAAACCACGGATGGTGCGGGCCTTTGTGGGGCTCTCGACGATGACCAGGGTGTTCGCCACAGGCGGGAGGTAACCGTCCCCTTCTTTATCGCACCGAGGATCCAACTGGGGCGAATGGCGGTTTTTGCAAACGCAAGATCAGAGCGATCCGGCAGCGCCGCTACAGTCTTTCGGACTGGTCTGATCCCGCGAGCGCCATGCCCGAGTTGGGTGCACTGCTTCTTTCCACCCAGGCCATGGCCGCGCCCGGCGATTTGCTCAACCTGGCATTGAATGCCGGAGCGATTGCACCGGAAGGGGCTGTGCTGCTGGCGATGCTGGCCACCTTGCTGGTGGACCTCGCTGGTGAAAAGGTTGCGATCCGCTGGGTTCCCCCCATTTGCTACCTCGGTTTGGGTGGCGCCCTCGTGCTGCTTGCACTGCAATGGAACACACCGCTGGAGCCCTCGTTCCTTGGAGCCTTTCTTTCTGACCGCTTGGCAATTGCCTTCCGAGCGGTGGTGGCCACATCCACCCTGCTGTCGCTGCTGATCAGCTGGCGCTACGCGGAGAAGAGCGGCACCCCCGTTGGCGAGTACGCCGCCATTCTTCTGGCCGCCACGCTCGGCGCCATGTTGCTCTGCGGTGCTACCGACCTGGTGAGTGTCTTCGTTTCCCTCGAGACCCTGTCCGTCGCCAGTTATTTGTTGTCGGGCTACATGAAGCGCGACGCCCGCAGTTCAGAGGCGGCACTCAAATATTTGTTGGTGGGATCCGCTGCAGCGGCAGTCTTTCTCTACGGCGCCTCCCTTCTTTACGGACTCAGCGGCTCCACCAGCCTTGAAGTGATTGGTCTGGCACTGATCAACAGCCCCACTCCTCTGGCAGCACTGGCTCTGGTGTTCGTGCTGGCCACCGTGGCATTCAAAATCGCTGCCGTGCCCTTCCACCAATGGACACCAGACGTCTACGAGGGATCTCCAACCCCTGTGGTGGCTTTCCTTTCGGTTGGTTCCAAGGCTGCAGGCTTTGCGTTGGCGTTGCGCCTCCTGGTGGGCTGCTTCGGCACGTTCGACACCCAGTGGAAGCTGCTGTTCACCGTGCTCGCTCTGCTGAGCATGACCCTCGGCAACGTGGTGGCCCTGGCCCAGACCTCCATGAAACGGATGCTGGCTTACAGCTCCATCGGCCAGGCCGGTTTCGTGATGATTGGCCTGGTGTGCGGAACGGAAGAAGGCTTCGCCGCCATGGTGCTTTATATGGCCGCCTACCTGTTCATGAACCTGGGGGCCTTCGCCTGCATCATCCTGTTCTCGATCCGCACGGGCAGCGATCGAATCGCCGACTACGCCGGGCTGTATCAAAAAGACCCTCTCATCACCCTCGGCCTCAGTCTCTGCCTGCTGTCTCTGGGGGGAATTCCGCCGATGCTTGGTTTCTTCGGCAAGATTTACCTCTTCTTCGCCGGCTGGGCCGATCAGCAATATCTGCTGGTGGTCGTTGGCCTGATCACCTCTGTGATCTCGATCTACTACTACATCGGTGTGATCAAGATGATGGTGGTGAAGGAGCCTCAGGAAGCTTCCGACGTGGTCAAGGCCTACCCCGAGGTGAAGTGGAACACCATCGGCCTTCCTCCCCTGCGCTTTGCACTCGTGACCTGCGTTGTGGTGACGGCCGTGGGCGGCATCCTCTCCAACCCGATCTTCCAGTGGGCGAACAGTGCCGTGGATGGCACTCCACTGCTGCAGCAAGCGATTGCCCTGGCCAGCCAACGTGCCCTCGGCTGAACCCCATTCCACGGCTCGGGCCTCCACCCCAACGGCCCAACCCGTGGCCCAACTGAGTGGGGTCAGCAAGGTCTATGGCCAGGGCGACACTGAAGTGCGTGCCCTCGATGGTCTCGACCTCACGGTCTGCCAAGGCGATTATCTGGCCGTGATGGGTGCCAGTGGGTCAGGCAAGAGCACAGCCATGAACATCCTGGGATGTCTGGACCGCCCCACTGGAGGTCATTACCGGCTCAATGGTGTGGCCGTTGAGGAGCTCAACGATGACGCTCTCGCCGATCTCCGCAATCAGCAGCTGGGGTTTGTGTTTCAGCAGTTTCATCTCCTCCCCCACGCCACGGCCCTTGAGAACGTGATGCTGCCCATGGTCTATGCGGGGGTGCCTGCAGCCGACCGACGCCAACGCGCGACGGAAGCCCTTGAACGCGTCGGACTGGCGGAGCGACTGCAGAATCGCCCTAATCAACTGTCTGGAGGCCAGCAGCAACGGGTGGCAATCGCCCGGGCGATCATCAACCAACCGGCCCTGTTGCTGGCGGATGAACCGACCGGCGCCCTGGATTCCCGCACCACCGACGACGTGCTCCAACTGTTTGATGAGCTCCACCATCAGGGCATCACCCTGGTGTTGGTGACCCATGAAGACGACGTGGCAGCCCGAGCCGCCACCGTGGCCCACTTCCGCGATGGCCGCGTGGAATCACTGACCCACAACAAGCAGTGACGTGCCTCTGGCCCAGGTCTTGCCGGCCTGCTTAACCTGAGATTCGGCACCCGCAGCCTGCATGCCCGACCCGTCAACACCACGCCTGCGCGTCCTGGTGGTGGACGACGAAGCCAAACTCACCGAATTACTGCGCCTGGAACTGGACGTGGAGGGCTACGACGTGGACGTGGCCTCCGATGGTGCCGCCGGCCTGGTCAAAGCCCGGTCCCAACCCACCCCAGATCTGATCGTTCTGGACTGGAACCTGCCTGACTTTTCAGGCGTGGACATCTGTCAACGCATTCGCCGCGGCGGAGTCACCACGCCGATCCTGATGCTCACGGGCCACGACGACGTGGCCGATCGGGTCACGGCCCTGGATGCCGGGGTCGATGACTACCTGATCAAGCCGTTCTCCATCGAAGAATTGATGGCTCGTCTACGGGCGATGCAACGGAGAGCACAGAGCTTCTCCGGCAGCGGCCAAGAGAATTTGCCCGTGCAGCTCAGTGTCGGAGACCTCCGGATCGACACCAGCACCCGGGACGTCGTCCGCGGTGAGCGAGCCATTCAGCTGTCGGTGAAGGAATACGACCTGCTGCTGTTCCTGATGCGGGCCGGCGGGAAGGTGCTGGAGCGTGCCGACATCATGCGCGGCGTTTGGGGAGAGAACTTCTATGGCGACGACAACCTGCTGGATGTCTATATCCGCTACCTGCGCCAGAAAATCGAATCGCCGGACCTGCCCACCCTGATCCACACCGTGCGAGGGGTTGGGTTCATCCTGCGGGACGAGACGCAGCAGGCGACTTAAGGCTGTCGAGCAACTGACCCACCAGCATGGCCACCGCGTTACCCCCCTGAGCCGTGAGGGGGTTGAGGTCCATATCCCCTGGATCCATAGCCACCCAGCCGCCGGCTTGGGGGCGGCGCAATTCGAAATGCAAATGGGGACCGGTGCTGAGGCCCGTGCTGCCGACACGGCCAATCACTTCCCCCTGCCGCACCCGCTGCCCCTGTTTCACATAGATCTCCGACAAATGGCCATAGAGCGTGCGGCGGCGAGGACCGGTGTGCTCCAGCTCCACCGCAATGCCGTAGCCCCCCGCCAAACCACTGCTGGCCACAGTGCCTGACAGGGCTGCGACCACGGGGGTGCCCTCAGGAGCAGCAAGATCCCTGCCGGCATGCATCAACCAATTGCCCAGCACGGGATGCAGTCGCCAGCCGAATTCACTGGTGGTGATCGCCGAGCCAATGATCGGAAACAGCAGGCGACGGTCACCGTTGCCGGCGAGCGCTGCTGGCCGTGGTGAGACCGCAAACACCGACTCAAGTCGGAAGCCACCTGTTCCCATCAGGGCCGACACCGGCACAGTGATCGGGGGCAGGGGACGACCGTCGACGCCACGCCTCAGGGTGGTGGGGAATCCCTCACCACCCCGTTCGCGCCAGGCGATGCGGGCGGCGAGGCGCCGACCAGCACCCGAGCGAATCGCCACGCCAGACTCACATTCCTGCCGGGATAGTGCACCGCTACGACAAGCCTGCTGCAGTCGAGGCACATCGATCGGCAAACCAGGAGTCTCCCCCTGCAACTCTCGTCGCTCAGCCGGTGTGATCACCTGTTGGCGCTCAAGATTCTCGAGAGAACGGTCAAACCGCAACGGCGGAGCCTGGGGTGGCATCTCTCTGGGCGGCATCACTGGACCCGGCAATCCCTGAGGGATCCCGCCAGGGATGGTCAGCAGCCACACAGCAGAAAGCCAGCGCACAGCCAAAGCGAATGGGGCACGGCGAGACTCTAGAGACCATCCGCAGCACCATCCAGCCAACGCGTCCAGCTGGTGGTGCGGGCGCCTTGACGCAGGAACAGGGCGCCATCCTCACGCAAACCCTCCACATTCCAGTGGCCTCCGGTGTCAGGGTCGCGTACCTGGCGGCACCACAAGCGCGCCTCCGTGGCCTTGCACACCGCCTCAGGATCGAGCACCAACTCCTGAACGCGATCCAGGGCAGAAAGCACCTCGGCTGTCCAGATCAATGCACTGCTGGAACGCCGCACCACCGTTGGCCGGCAGTCAGCCAGAGCAATGGCCCCAGGAGGCACCCGATTGACCACATTGAGACCCACCCCGACACGGGCCAAGCGCACGCGGCTGCCGCGATGCACCATGCGCGGAAGGATGCCGGCCAATTTGCATCCATCCACCAAGAGATCATTGGGCCATTTGATCGCCACCGGAAGAGCAAAGGCCTCCAAACGCTCCGCCAGGGCCACCGCAACGGCCAACCCCAGAAGCCCAGGGGCGGCATGCTGCCCCTGCCAAGGCAAGGCCGCACTCAGCCAAACGCCCCCTGGTGGCGATTGCCAACGCCGGCCCCACTGACCATGACCGCAGGTCTGACGCCGCGCCACCACAGCCCTGGGAACGGTTCCCTGCCAGGGAGAATCCTGCAACCAAGCACCCAACACCGTCTCCGTGCTCCCACACACCGGCAGAGCGCGCAACCGCCAGGGTGGTCGGCCACTGCAGTGACGCCAATGGGCCAGGGCTGCCGCACCCGAACGCTTCAACACTGCTGGTGCCAGAAGGGCTCCAGACGGGCGACGGCCGCCTCCAGCTCCTCCACGGGCCTGACAAGCGCCATGCGCATCCAGCCCTGGCCTCCAGCGCCAAACCCTGACCCGGGGGTGAGGGCCAGGCCCGTCTGCTCAAGCAGCGCCGCGGCCAACTGTTCGTCATTCCAGCCCCGTTCCCGCGCCCAACCCGGCAGCGGCAACCACAGATACAGAGCCATCGAAGGGGTCGGGACCTGCCAGCCCAGGCGAGCCAAAGCCTGAAGGGTGCGGTCGCGCCGCTCCCGATACACAGGCAGCAATCGCTGCGGCCAGTTCGGCGCTTGAGACAACGCCGCAATCGCGCCTTCCTGCAGAGCCAAGGATTGGTTGAAATCCACCACGCCCTTGAGCTGCCGCAACGCGGTGATCAAAGGTTCTGCCCCCACTGCAAAGCCCAAACGGAAACCACCCAGACACCATCCCTTGGAGAGGGAGAAGAACTCCATGCCGCGCTCACGCCAGCCTGCACAGCGGAGCAGCGATGGGGCCTCTCCCTCTAAGGCCAGATCCACGTAGGGATTGTCATGAGCAAACACCAGGTCATGGCGCTGGGCCCGTGCCATCGCCTCATCCAGCCATGCCTGCTTCCCCACTTGAGCCGAGGGATTGTGGGGAAAGCCCATCACCATCAGCCGCAGCTGGTCCCAAACCGTGTCGCTGAGGCTGTCAAAACGCGGCCGCCACTGCTCCTGGGGATCAAGGGGCAGATGTTCAATCCGTGCGTCGGCCAACAGCAAACCGCCGCGATGGGAGGGATAACAGGGATCCAGGATCAACCCAGCATCGCCTGGATTGAGCACCGCCAACGGCAGGTGGGCCGTGCCCTCCTGGGATCCCACCAGCAGCAAGACCTCCCGATCTGGATCCACAGCCACATCAAAACGACGGGCGCACCAGGCGGAGACGGCCTCCCTCAACGGCCGGGTTCCCGCGTGCAGGCAGTAGGTGGCACTGCCGGAGCGATGCAGGGCCGCGGCCATGGCCTCGACCGCAACGGGTGGTGGTTCGAGGTCAGTCGACCCCAGCGATAGATCCACCAACGGTTGTGAATCGGCAGCCGCGCTGGAGCGATACAGCTGTTTGCGCTGATCGTTGCGATCAAAAACGCCGCTGCCGAGGCGGTCGAGTCGCCTAGAGGTGAGCATCCAGGAAAGCCTGAAGCTGAGGCTTGGCGATCGCACCCTCCTGACGCCCGATCTCCTTGCCGTCGCGGAACAGAATCAGGGTGGGAATCCCCTGCACCTGATAGGCATCACGGGTGGCTGGGTTGCCGTCCACCTCGAGCTTGCCCACCTGAAGCTTGCCGGCGTAGGTCTCGGCAGCCCAATCCATGAAGGGAGCAATCAGTCGGCAAGGACCACACCAAGGTGCCCAGAAATCAACGAGCACAGTGGTGGTTGCCTGCAACACCTCCGCCTCGAACGTGGCATCGGTGTAATCGGAGACAGCTTTGCCCACGGCAACGGGTGTAATTCCCCCCGATCCTATGGATCAAGTCGAGGGGATGGGCCCCGCATGCCGGCGAGATTCAGAGTTTGTCGATTGATTTTTTCAACTCTTCGAGGTCGGCATCCACCTCCGACACCTTCACCTCCTGCACCGCGGGAGCATCACCGGCAGGGAGAGCGACAGCCTCTGGTCCACCAGCAAGCTTCTGGCGCAAATTGGCCAGTTCGTCATCCACATCGTCGCCGCCTTCGAGAGCCATGAACTGGCTCTCGAGATCAGCACCGGCCAACTCGGCAGCGGCCTGGCTCTGAGCCTCCATCGCTTCGACTTTGTCCTCCATGCGCTCAAAGGCGGCCATGGCCGTGTTGCTGCCAATGCTGCCCACCGCGCTCTGAAGCTGCTGCTGGGCCTTAGCCGCCTGGGCCCGGGCCTTGAGCATGTCTTTTTTGGTGCGGGCTTCGGCGATCTTGCCTTCAAGAGCCACCAGGCTCTTTTTGAGGGTCTCCACCTGCGCATCCTGACCCTGAACCTGAGCCCCCAGAGAGGTGGCGGTCTCCTGGAAAGTCTTGCGGCGGGAGAGGGCTTCGCGAGCCAGGTCCTCCTCACCTTTCTTCAAGGCCAGTTCAGCCCGCTCATACCAGGTTTTGGATTGTGCTTCGGCCTGATCGGCTTGATTGCGCAGGCGTTTCTGACTGGCAATCGCCATCGCCACCGCCTGGCGCAGCTTCACCAGATCGGCCTGCATGTCTGCCACCGACTGGTCGAGGATCTTGACGGGATCTTCCATGCTGCTGACCGCAGCATTGGCGTTAGCGCGAACCAGTCGGCCCAGCCGATCGAAGAAACCCATGACGGGAAGCCAACAATGAAGAGCAGCAGTCGGAGGCTAGCGAGACATCCCTAAGAGCCCGCCTACGATCAGAAAGGTCTCATCAGCTGGAGGACCGCTGAGGCGATGGCACGGGCTCCTAAATCTCAGCGTCGTGCCTTTGGGAAAGGCGAGGTGCTGATGCCACCGCCACCAGCACCAGCGGAACCCCTTAGCTCCTGCCTGGATCAGCTGCGCTCAAGCTGGCGCAGAGAGGGATCCTTGGCGGCCATTTGGCAAGACTGGTCCAAGTTGGCCGGCGCCCAACTCGCTCCCCATTGCCGCCCCCTCAACTTGCAAGGCGGACTGCTCACCGTGGGAGCAAGTCATCCGCAATGGCGCCAAGCCCTGCTCTACAGCCGGCCCCAGCTGCTGGCAGCCCTTCGGGCTGCCGGCCATGGGATCAAAGACCTCCGCATTCAGCAGCACCACGGCCAAGCCAAGGTTGAGCTCGACAGCGAGGCTTCCATCTGGGCACGGCACCCCAGTCGCATCGATGTCCATGGCATGGACCAATGCCCCCGCTGCGGGCGCCCTTCGCCGGCGGGGGAGATGGCGCTGTGGGGCCACTGCGGCTTTTGCCGGCGCACCGAACTGGCCCAGGTGATGCCGGTGGCAACGGACATTCCCGTGGAGGGCAACTCAGGGGCAGCTCAGTAGCGCTCTGGCCTGGGCTCCTGCCAGTCAGCGCTGACACCCTGCATCTGGAGCTCCCCAGCACGGGCCTCAAGGCGGCGACGGTCGACGCGCCAGAGCCTGTAGATGCCATGACGGGCCAGCTCCTGGTGCTCCAGTCCCTGCCAATGGGAGCGTTCACTGGTGCGATCATCGATCACCACCAGGGCCGTGGGCTGCTCCTCAACCGATGTGCCGCGGAAGCCCCGACGGTGATTCTCGCGGCGAAATCGATCGACCACGTTGACCAAGGCGCCCTTGGAGAGGCCTTCGTACACAACCACTTGATCGGTGTAGAAGTGCAAGGAGGGCTTCATGGCTCCAACCATCGCCAATGGCTCGGGGCCCCGAAGCTCCCGCTCGCGCACGATCACGTCGGCCACCTGGCGCACCGGAAGCTGGCGCACCCGATCGCCCAAGAGCATCATCGGCACCAGAGCCACCAGTTGAAACACCACCAGGGGGCCTTGCATGGCCAGCAAGCGGCCCGGACGAGGACGCCACCAGAGCCAAGCCCCCAACACCACAGCCACGGTCATGCAAACCGCAGCTCTGAGCACAAAACCGCTGGCCAACAACTCCGCTGGCAGGGTCGGCATCTCGGGATCATCGATCAGTGGGACCCAGAGGCCAGCACCCCAGAACCCCGACGCCAACACGGCCGCCAGCAGCACCGACGCGAGCCAGCAGGCACTTTGCGCTCTGCGGGATCGGCTGGTTGAGGGCAGCAAAGCCAGGGCGATCAGCAGGCCCGCCGCGGGCGTGGCGGGCAACCAGTAACTGGGGAGCTTGGTGGCCGCCGACGTGAACAGCAGCAACACCGCCAGCAACCAGCACCCCGCGAACAGCTGCAAGCTCTCCGGTGCCGCTGCGGGGGGCCTGCGTCGCCAGAGGGGCTGCAGCACCTGCGCAAGCCCCAGCAGGAGAAGGGGCGTGAACGGCAAGGCCGCCACCAACAGCACCGGTCCGAAGAACCACCAGGGTTGGAGGTGGCTGTTCACCACCGAAGTGAGGCGTTGAAAGTTGTGATAGCCAAAGAAGCTGTCCCAGAACGGTTGGCCCTCCACCAACAGCTCCAGCAGATACCAGGGAAGACTGATCAGGGCGGTGATCGTCAGACCTGGAAGAGGACGAAGCTCGCACCAAAGACCTCGGAGGTTGCGCCGAGCAAGACCAAACAGAAGCAAGGTGATGCCGCTGAGCACCACCGCCACCGGCCCTTTAGTCAGCACCGCCAGGCCGAGCACAACCCAGGCCAGCCACCAACGACGGCCAGCGGCCGCGTGGCAACGCCATTGGCACAGCAAGCTGAGAGCGAGAGTTCCTGACAGCAGGCCATCACTGACCGCGGTGCGGCTCCAAAGCAGCACCAACGGCGAAAGCACAAATGCCAAAGCCGCAGCCACGGCCGTGCGTCGGGGATGGCCATCACCGGGCTGAGGGAAACGCAACAGCGTGTCCCCGATCATCAGCAGCGTGACCAAGGTGCCCAGCGCTGAGGGCAAACGTCCAGCCCATGTACCCAATGGATCCCACTGCGCCTGTCCAGGGAGGGCATAGCCGAGGCCCATCACCCAATAGACCAAGGGCGGCTTATCGAAGCGAGGCAGTCCGTTCACCCGAGGCGTCAGCCAATCGCCTGTCCGCGCCATGGCACGACCCGCCGCCGCAAACAGTGGAGGGGTCTCATCCACCAGACCGTTGCCCCCCAACTGCCAGAAGCAGATCGCCAGGCCAAGGGCCAGAAGGAACAGCAGGCCTCGCCGACGCTGTTGCCGGCTCAGAGGCTGGGAGGTGACGGCGGCCACGGCCTCAGGAGTACTGCTCATCAAGCGATGCTGCCATCTCTCGACACCAGACCGTCTCGGATCCACGCCTCCACCCGTTGGGCAAACACTTCCTGGCTGGCGTTGGCTTCCACCCAAGCCCGACAGTGGCGCCGATCCAAGGAGGCGACCTCAACGGTGGCGCGTCTGAGCCCATCCACATCATCCGGGGCCACCAGCAGACCTGTTCGACCGTGCTGGACGAGCTCCCCAGGACCTCCTCGGTTGTAGGCCACAACCGGGACACCACAGGCCAGCGCTTCCACCACGACGTTGCCATAGGCCTCATTCCATTTGGGGGTATTGATGAGGGCCCTGCACTGACCCAGCTCCTGCTGCAACGCCTCAGTGGGCAGGAAACCACGCCATTCGATCGTGCCGGCGGGCACCCCGGCCTCGACCCGCTTGGCGTAGTCCTCATCTTCACGCACCCCCCACACCAACAGGGTTTCCCCCAGGGCAGCCGCCACGGCAGCGGCATCTTCCAATCCCTTCTCTGGGGCCACCCGTCCGGCCCAGCCCAGGGGACCATCGGCCCCGGCCTGGAAGGTGTACGCCCCGAGATTGAAGCCATTACCCACCAACCGAGCCGGGGCCGGCAGAGCGAAATCACTGGCCTGCGCTTGGGTGTGAAACGCCAAACGCCGCTGATCCCAACGGGCTAGGTCAGCAATCTGCTGATCCATCACCTGGGCCACCGACCCCATGCTCACGAGATGGAACAGGGGCGGCTGAACCCGCGGGGTCAGCCAGAGGGGCAGCCAGTCATAGGAGAAGTTGAGCACCGCATCGGCATCCACAGCCAACGCCAGCGCCCTGTCCCAAAGCCGCGGCAACAGTCCATCGGCAGGAATGGTCACAGCGGCCTGATGCTCGGCGTGCTGCCAGCTGGGTTGATCCACACCAGCCACGGTCTCCAGACGCAGGGCCGACGACTGCTGAGGAGAGGCAGAGCCTTCCGGCGCCACCAGAGTGAGTCGATGACCACCCCCCAACAAGCCACGCACCAGGGAGGCAAGGGTCAGTTCAACGCCACCACCACGGCCGCTGCCCAACGAGCCGATCGGGGTGCTCACCAGCACCAGGTGCAGCGGTTCGAATTGCATCAAGCCCTCCTTCATCCTCCGGACCCCTCCGCAGCATCGAGCACCACGACCGGGTCAGGTTCCCACCAGCGACGGCGCTGGCTGACCAGCACCACTGACAACAACACCAGCACCACCCCGGCCCACTGGAGGGGTTCCAGACGTTCCTGCAACCAAAGCCCTCCAGAGGCCAGCGCAAACACCGGCGTGAGAAAGCCCAGGGTGGAGAACGCCGTCAGCTCCCGGCGATTGGCAAACCAAAAAAACAAGCCATAGGCAAGGGCGCTCCCCAGCAGGCTGGCGAAGGCCATCAGCAACCACTGCGAAGGCCCCCAAGGCGGCACGAAGGCATAGGCCGGGTCAAGGGCATGCCAAAGCAGCAACGGCACACCACCGAGGAGCATGTGCCATCCCGTCACGGTGACGGGATGGCTTGCGCTGCAGGCGTAGCGACTGAGCACCGTGCCCAAGGCCATGGCCACCGCGGCCGCCAACATCCAGGCCGTGCCCCCCTCCCAGAGCCCGGAGACCGGCACCGCGTCACCGAACAGCCACCAATGGCGCAGCAAATCCGGGGGAACGCCCAGGCAAACGATGCCAGCCAGTCCCAGCACCAACCCAAACCAGCCCACTGGATTGATCGCCTCGGCGAACAGACTGCGGGCGAGGAGCGCCACCATCAAGGGCTGAGAATCGATCAACACCGAACCAAGGCCAGCTCCGGTCTCCCGCAACCCCCTGGCAAGACAGAACTGAAACAGGGTGGCGTCGACCAGGGTGAACACCACAAACCAGAGACGGTCCTGCGGAGCGATGCGCCAGGACGCACCCAGAGCCGGAAGGGCCACCAGCAGAGCGAGCCCAGCCGGCAGAAGTCGCAGCGCTGCCACCAACTCCGGCCCACCCGTGGCCAACAGAGGGGCCATCGCTGCCATCGCCGTTCCCCATAACGCGAAGGGCAGCACCATCAGCAGCCCGAGGCGGATCGACACGATGACGTCAGTTCACAGGCTCCTTTTTAAGATCCAAACCAGAACGACTGACCCCCATGGTTTGGCCCTGGCGCCGCAAATCCCGTCGACGCATGGCACGCATTGCCATCGAGGGGGCGATTGCGTCGGGAACCCGCAAGCGGGTGCTGAAGGCCCTGCGCGAGGTTGAAAAGCGGGAATTCCCCGCCCTGTTACTGCGGATCGACAGCCCCGGCGGGACGGTGGGTGACAGCCAGGAAATCCATGCCGCCCTGCTGCGCCTGCGGGAGAAGGGCTGCCATGTGGTGGCCAGCTTCGGCAATATCTCCGCCTCCGGCGGGGTCTACATCGGGGTTGCGGCCGAGAAGATCGTCTCCAACCCGGGCTGCATCACCGGCTCAATCGGCGTGATCCTGCGGGGGAACAACCTCTCCCAACTGCTGGAGCGGGTGGGCGTTCGCTTTGAAACCGTGAAGAGCGGTGCCTACAAAGACATCCTGTCCCCCGACCGCGCCCTCAGTGCGGACGAAAGGGAACTACTGCAGGCCCTAATCGACAGCAGCTACGCCCAGTTCGTCGATGCCGTGGCCGAAGGCCGTGGACTCAGCCCGGACACAGTGCGCCAGTTTGCTGATGGCCGGGTGTTCAGCGGTGCCCAGGCCAAAGAGCTGGGCCTGGTGGACGAACTGGGCGATGAAGAACGGGCCCGCGCACTGGCTGCCGAATTGGCAGAGCTTGATAAGGATTGCAAGCCCATCACCCTCGGGGAACCCAAGAAAAAGTTGCTGGCCAGCCTGCCGGGCAGTTCCGTTGTTGCGCGCCTGGCGGAGATGCTGGAGACCGAGCTATCCCATAGCGGCCAGGCACTCTGGCTCTATCGCCCATGACCCGTCCTTCCCTTGCCGACGGCCTAGCTCTTCGGGGCCTCAGGGGAGCAACCACCTGTGACACCAACAGCGTGGACTCCATCGAGGCGGCCGTCGAGGCCTTGGTCACCTGCCTGGTGGACCGCAATGGCCTGCAAGCCGACCGGATTGTGTCCGTGACCTTTTCGGTCACCGCCGACCTGGATGCCTGTTTTCCGGCAGCCATCGCCCGCCGTCAACCGGGCTGGGACCAGGTGGCACTGCTCGATTGCCAGCAAATGGCGGTCCAGGGAGATCTGGCCCGCTGCATTCGCCTGCTCGCCCATGTGTGGCTACCAGCAGAGCAAAACCCTTGCCACGCCTACCTTGGCGAGGCCAGCCGCCTGAGACCAGACAGATCCGGTCACAACTGACAGATCAGAGGCCGGCTCAGACACGACCGCCAGCTGAGTCTCTCCAACACAATCAGATCACGCCGTTTGAGCGATGGCTGACGCCATCCACTCCTTAATTCATGACTGACAGCTACCGCATCGTTCCTGGAAGGCTTCTGCGCCGGATCGGCCTTGCAGGAGGGATAGCAACGGCCGGGATGCTGGGAGCAGCCCCGTTGATGGACACCCTTCGCCCCGCTGCCGTACAAGCCCAGGGCACCCCTTCCCTGCTGGAGTTCCGCTGGGAGAACAGCAAGGACTACAAGAAGCTGTACTACTTCCAAAGCAGCACCTCCCCCAGGGATCGGGCTGAGTACTTCCTGATGCTCAAACCGAAGGACCGCAAGAGCGCGATCCTCAAGCTCAGCATCACGGTGCCCGAATACTTCAACGCCAAGATCAAACCCAGCCGCGTCAGCCTCTGCAGGATGGAGTTGGGCGGCATGTTGGCCCGCAGCCGCTGCAAAGAGACCCTGCCAGCGGTGATCGAGGTGAACGAGACGCAGACCGCCATCGAGGTGTTCCCCGAGACACCGATCCCCACCGGCGGCACCTACGCCGTGGTGATGAAGATCTTCAACCCCAGCAACAGCGGCATGTTCCAGTTCAACGCCCTGGCGCAGGCGCCTGGCGATGTACCGGTGGCGGGCTACCTGGGCAGCTGGCTGATCGACATCGAACAGTAGGACCAACCAACTGATAAATTGGCGAATTGACGACAGGTCGGGCGCCGACAATCCATCATGACGAAACGAACCCTCGGTGGTACCAGCCGTAAGCGCAAACGTGTTTCTGGCTTCCGTGTGCGCATGCGCAGCCACACCGGTCGTCGCGTGATCCGCACCCGTCGCAAGCGCGGCCGCGCACGCCTCTCAGCCTGAGTCTGAGCTCCCCACCAGCAAATTCCTTCGATGGTCCTGCCGGCACCAATGCGTCTGCGGGGCCATCGTTGTTTTGATTGGTTGCATCGCAAGGGACGACGGCTCCATGGAAGCCACATGGTGTTGCGCATCGTCGACGCGAAACCCCAATATTTGAGGTCCGACGTTGCGGCAGCCGAGTTGCGTGCACCGCAGTCGAAGAGCTGTCGCTGTGCTGTGGTGATCAGCGGGAAGGTGAGCAAACGCTCAGTGGTTCGCAACAGGCTCCGGCGCCAGTTGCATGATCACTTGCGCGCACGCCTTGAAATGAAGACAGACCTTGGCCACCACTGGCTTCTCCTCAGCCTGAAGCCGGGAGCCAGCGAGGCAGGGGCTCTATTGCTGGAAGAATGCGACAGATTGCTTAAGGACGCGGGATTGTTGTCATGACCACAACCATTCAGGAAGACACCTTTTACGAAGGTGGGCCAGCCAAGGGCGATCTGATCTTCAATTTGCTCCTGGGGCTGACGTTGATCGGCATCCCCTTTGCTGTCGGCGCCATCGTTCGGGCCCTTTGGCTGCGCTTCCAGATCACCAGCCGTCGCATTTCCGTCAGCGGCGGCTGGATGGGGAAAGACCGCAGTCAGGTGGTGTACAGCCAGATTCGTGAGGTGCGTTGCGTGCCCCGCGGCTTCGGAGCCTGGGGCGACATGGTGCTGGTTCTCAGCGATGGCGCCCGTCTTGAGATGCGATCGGTGCCCAACTTCCGTGCTGCCGAGACCTATATCCTCGAGCGGATCGAAGCCAAACGTGCATCCAGCACCGCGGACGACACCAAAGGTTTTGCGGCCTGAGCCCTAACCCCCCGACGCCCTGTTGCACACTGGCAGGGCATTTCTGACCCCTCTTCAGGACCTCCATCGTGATCGGATACATCTCCGACAACCTGCTGATTCCAATCCTGGATTTCTTTTATGGATTGGTGCCGAGCTACGGCTTGGCCATCGTGGCGCTCACCATTGTGATCCGCCTGGCACTGTTCCCTCTCAGCGCCGGCTCGATCCGTAGTGCTCGCCGGATGCGCATCGCCCAACCGGTGATGCAGAAACGGCAGGCGGAGATCAAGTCCCGATTCGCCAACAACCCTCAGAAACAGCAGGAAGAGCTCCAAAAGCTGATGAAGGAGTTCGGCAGCCCCTTGGCGGGTTGCCTTCCCCTGTTGGTGCAGATGCCGATCCTGTTCGCCCTGTTTGCCACTCTGCGGGGATCACCGTTCGCGGACGTGCCTTACACGCTCAACATGAAGGTGCTGCCTTCTGAGCAGATCGCTGCGGTTGAGCCCAAGCCGTTCAACAGTGCAAGCCATTCCATTTTCATCACCGAAACCAACCATGTTCCGGTGATTGCCAGCCTTCCCGGCGGCACCAAACTGGGTGCAGGGGAGAGCGCCAAGATCCAGCTTCAGACCAAGAGCGGTGAAGCCTTCAGCCAGGTTCTGACCAGCGTCGATGACGGTCAGAAATTCATGCCGACCTGGACGGTGACCAAAGGGGAAGGTGTCGTGTCCGTCGCCGAAGACGGCACGATCACAGCTATTGCCCCCGGTGATGCCACGGTTGAAGGAAAGATCCCAGGCCTCGCTGCCCGCAGCGGCTTCCTGTTCATCAAAGCCCTGGGTCAGGTGGGCTTCTACACCGATGGCGCCATCAACTGGGATATTGCGATCCTCGTGGGTGCATTCGGCGTGAGCCTGTTCGCCTCCCAGCTGTTGTCCGGCATGGGCATGCCTGCCAACCCTCAGCAAGCCACGGCCAACAAGATCACCCCCGTGATGATCACCGGCCTGTTCCTGTTCTTCCCCTTGCCGGCGGGCGTGCTGCTCTACATGGTGATCGCCAATATCTTCCAGGCCGGTCAGACCTTCCTGCTCACCCGTGAAGCCCTGCCTGACAATCTGCAGGCGATCCTTAATGACCAGATGAAGCAGCAGTCGACCGTAACCGCGGGAGCCGGTGCTCAGGGCGGATCCCGACTCCCCTTCGAACCCCGGGGCGGCAACAAGTGATCCCTGGGCTTGAGCCCGTTCCATTGCGCGACCTCCAGGCTCTTGGTGCTCCAAGGGTCTGGGAGGTGGAGGGCATGCTCGATGATCTCGACTCACTCACCCCGGTGCGTGGTGAGCTTCAGGCCGAACATCGCGGCAACGTGCTTGAGGTGACCGGAGAGCTGCAGACCATCGTGAGCCTCTGCTGCGACCGCTGCCTTGGCCAGTTCAATCAGAGCCTCAAGGTAAAAACCGAGGAACTGATCTGGTTGGGAGATGACCAATCCAGCGACGCCATGGCAGAAGCCGGTTTCGATCCCGACAGCCCCGATGGCTTGATCGAAAGCATGGATCCACGCAGCAGCTTCGAACCCGAGCGCTGGGCCTTCGAACAATTGAGCCTGCAGCTGTCGGTGGTGAATCGTTGCGGCAAAGACTGCCCTGGCCCTCCCCAGCCCCACAACACTGGCGCAGCCATGCCAACAGCCCCCATCGACCCTCGTTGGCAGGCCCTTCAGCAGCTGCGGGAGAGCAGCAACGATGCTTGAACTCTGGAGCGATCAACTCGACCTGCTGGTGCGAGCAGGGACGCCGCTGATCTGGATCCGCAGCCCTGAGGAAGAGCGAGTCGAAGCCCTGTTGCAACAAGCCGTGAACCGGCTGGGGAACCGCCGGCTCGCGACCTGGAACTTCATTGATGGTCTTGGTGGTGTTCTCAACAACCAGGGCCTCGGTGCCCGCCAACCAATGGCGGTGCTGCAGTGGCTGCAGGAGCTCGAAGCCAGCCAGCCCACCCTGCTGTTGCTGAAAGACTTTCATCGCTTCTGCGACGATCCCGGCATCGCACGGATGCTGCGCAATCTCACCAGCCGATTGCGGGAGCAACCCCACACGCTGGTGCTGAGCACCGGCGCCTGGACGCCTCCGGCGGAGCTGGATGAATCCCTCACCCTCCTGGATCTTCCCCTGCCCCGCGAGAAGGAAATCCAGTCACTCCTGCAGTCGATTGCCCAGGCCAGCGGCAGTGCCCTTGAAGCGGAAGTGCTTGAGGAACTGACCCATGCCTGCAGTGGACTGACAGAAGCGCGGGTGCGCCACGTGGCGGCTCGGGCCCTAGCCCAGCGAGGAGCGCTCAGCCGCGACGATCTGACCGATGTCCTTGAGGAAAAGCGCCGCTCCCTCGCCCGCAGCGAGGTCTTGGAGTTTTGCCACACCGATGCCGATCCCGCCGACATTGGCGGCCTTGACGCGCTCAAGCACTGGCTGAACCAACGCCACCAGGCCTTTTCCGATGAAGCCAGGAGCTTTGGCTTGCCACTCCCGCGCGGAGTGCTTCTCGTGGGTCCGCAAGGCACCGGCAAATCACTGACGGCCAGAGCGGTGGCCCACAGCTGGTCAATGCCCTTGTTGCGCCTCGACGTGGGGCGCCTATTCGCCGGTCTGGTGGGAGCCAGCGAGGCCCGCACCCGCGAAACGATCCAACGGGCGGAAGCCATGGCGCCCTGCGTGCTCTGGATCGACGAAATCGACAAAGGCTTCGGGGGAGACGCCCGCAGTGACGGGGGCACCAGTCAGCGGGTGCTGGCCACGGTGCTCACCTGGATGGCTGAAAAGCGCTCCGCCGTGTTCGTCGTCGCGACCGCCAATGCGGTGGACCGGTTGCCGGCAGAGCTCCTGCGCAAGGGACGTTTCGATGAGATTTTCCTGCTCGACCTGCCCGCACCGGCAGAGCGCGAAAGCATCCTGTCCTTGCATGTGGCCCGGCGCCGTCCAGGGCTGAGCTTGCCCCTCGGCTCCGTGGTCGGCCGAACGGAGGGCTATTCCGGAGCTGAGCTGGAGCAGACGGTGATTGAGGCGATGCATCTGGCCTTTGCGGAGCGCCGGGAGCTGAGCGAAAGCGATCTGATTCGCGCTGCGGCCCAGCTGGTGCCGCTCTCACGCACGGCCCGGGAACAACTGGATGCCCTCAAGCACTGGGCCAGCAGTGGGCGGGCAAGGGCCGCCAGCAGCAGCACCCCCGAGACCCTCCGTATTGCGCCAGATGAAGAAGCCTGACGTGGCGTAACGACCCCCTACCAAAACGCTGTCAGCCACTGGGTTGCTCCTTAGCGTCGCCGTATTCGGAAAGGGCCAGCGTGAACCGTTACAGCGACCTCACCACCCAACTGGCTGTGGCCTGCCTGGGCGCTGGTGTGATCACCACCGTGGCCGTGGCCCAGGGACAGAATCCAGTGACCGCCCTCGGCATCACCCTGTTCTCCGCCGTGGCGGCCGTCATGGTCGGCCAGGTGCTCTGAACACCAGCGCCTAGGCTGCCGGCGCCGCGATCCTCTCCCCCGTGCTCGATCAGCGCCTGGTGCGTGACAACCCCGATCTGATTGCCCGCGAGCTCGGGCGGCGGGGGATGAAGGTTGACCTCACCGGTCTCCAGTTGATCGCCCAGCAGCAACGCAATCTTGAAGAAAAGCGCAGCACCCTCCAGGCCGATGGGAATCGCATCGGCAAAGAGGTGGGGCAGAAGATCAAAGGCGGGGCCGACCCCAAAGGCGAAGAGGTCGCCGATCTTCGCCGTCAAGGCAACCAGATCAAGCAGCAGGTGGCTGTTCTGGAAGAGGAGGAGAAAGAGCTCTCCACCAAGCTGCGCGAACAACTGCTGAGCTTTCCGAACCTGCCCTCCCCCCATTGCCCGGAGGGCCGCAGCGAAGAGGACAACCAAGAGGTGCGCCGCTGGGGCACCCCCCGCCAGGACGAGGGGCTCGAAGAGCACTGGCAGATTGCTGACCGGCTTGGATTGCTCGACACCGAGCGTTCGGTGCGGATCTCCCAGAGCCGCTTCGTCACCTTGATGGGCCAGGGCGCTCGACTCGAGCGGGCTTTGATCAATTTCATGCTCGACCTGCACTGCAGCAAGGGCTACAAGGAGGTGCTGCCTCCAGTGCTGGTCAACAGCGCCAGCCTGCAGGGGTCAGGACAGCTGCCCAAATTTGCCGAAGAAAGTTTCCGCTGCGCCGAAGACGACCTCTGGCTGACCCCCACCGCTGAGGTGCCTGTCACCTCCCTGCATCGGGACGAAATCATTCCGGCTGATCAGCTGCCCGTGCGCTACGTGGCCTACAGCCCCTGTTTCCGTCGCGAAGCAGGAAGTTATGGACGGGATACCCGTGGCCTAATCCGCCTGCACCAGTTCAACAAGGTGGAGCTCTACTGGTTCGTGCACCCCGATCACTCGGAGGAGGCGCACGCCCAGATCACCGCCGATGCGGAAGCGGTGCTTCAGGCCCTGGAACTGCCCTATCGGGTGCTCGACCTCTGCACAGGCGACATCGGCTTCTCCGCCGCCCGCACCTACGACCTCGAAGTGTGGTTAGCCGGTGCCGGCGCCTACCGGGAAATCTCCAGCTGCAGTGTCTGCGGCGATTTCCAGGCCCGCCGTTCCTCGATCCGCACCAAGGAAGGAAAGAGCACACGCCTGGTGCACACCCTCAATGGCAGCGGGTTGGCGATCGGTCGCACCATGGCCGCCCTGCTGGAAAACGGTCAGCAAGCGGATGGCAGCGTGCTGCTTCCCAAAGCCCTGGTTCCCTACTTCGGCAGCGAGCGTCTCCAGCCAGAATGAGCCTCCTGAAAACGACGGCGTGAACGTTCTTGCTGCACTGCTGGCCCTCGGCTTGCTGGTGGTGATTCATGAGGCGGGCCACTTCCTGGCTGCCGTAGGCCAGGGGATCCGGGTCAACGGCTTTTCCGTGGGATTCGGGCCGGCCCTGCTCAAGCGGGAACACAACGGGGTCACCTACGCGCTGCGACTGTTGCCCCTGGGTGGATTCGTGTCGTTTCCCGATGACGACGAAGACAGCACCATTCCTGATGACGACCCAGATCTGCTGCGCAACCGGCCGATTCCCCAGCGCATCCTGGTGATCAGCGCCGGCGTGCTGGCCAATTTGCTGTTGGCCTGGTTGGTGCTGGTGGGGCAATCGGCGTTCGTCGGCATTCCCGCCTCACCCGAACCCGGGGTGATGGTGGTGGCGGTGCAGCCCGGTGAAGCTGCAGCCCGAGCAGGCTTGAAGGCGGGCGATCAAATCCTCAGCATTAACGGCGAAGGGCTGGGGAGCGGCCAGGAGGCTGTGCGTTTGCTGGTGGGCCGTATTCAGAGGGCGCCGGATCAAAACCTGGAACTGGTGAGCCGCAGCGCCGGTGACTCCAGCCCCGATCGCCCGCTCACCCTCACTCCGATCGACCGCGACGGGCAAGGGCGAATCGGCGCTCAACTACAAGCCAATCTCAGCGGCGACCTCCATCCCGCCTCCAACCCGCTGCAGGCCGTGGCCTACGGCAGCGACCAGTTCATCGGCATGATCCGCAACACGGTGGTGGGCTACAGCGGTCTGGTCACCAACTTCGGGCAAACGGCCCAGCAGGTGAGTGGTCCGGTGAAGATTGTGGAAATGGGGGCTCAGCTCAGCAGCCAGGGGGGCGGAGGTTTGGTGCTGTTCACCGCCCTGATCTCCATCAACCTGGGCGTGCTCAATGCCCTGCCCCTTCCCTTGCTTGATGGGGGGCAACTGGTGATGCTGCTGGCGGAAGCGGTGCGGGGCAAACCCCTGCCTGAGCGTTTTCAGATGGCGGTGATGCAATCAGGACTGCTGCTGCTGCTGGGCCTGAGCGTTGTGCTGATCGTGCGCGACACCAGCCAACTGCCACTGGTGCAGCAGCTCACCGGCCGCTGAGGGGCTGGGGGCAGGCCAACAGGTATCGTGGTGGATTAGTCCGCATAGAACGACCGCCTGTATGGCTAAGAAGTCGATGATCGCCCGCGACGTGAAGCGGAAAAAGATGGTTGAGCGCTATGCGGCCAAGCGCGCGGCTCTGATGGAAGCCTTCAACGCTGCCAAGGACCCCATGGAGCGTCTGGAAATCCACCGCAAGATCCAGGGCCTGCCCCGCAACAGCGCTCCCAACCGCGTGCGCAATCGTTGCTGGGCCACCGGCAAGCCCCGTGGCGTGTATCGCGATTTCGGCCTGTGCCGCAACCAATTGCGCGAGCGCGCTCACAAGGGCGAACTTCCCGGCGTGGTCAAGTCCAGCTGGTGATCTCTGGGCTGGCTTGCAGCCCGGCATGAGATGAATCAAAGAGGTGCATCAGCACCTCTTTTTTTATGCGCTCAAATTCGTGAATTCCAGCTGGGACTGGGCAACTGTTCCAATCAAATGACAGAATGAGTCTTGACAGAAAGACATAAGCGCAAGTGCAAGGTCAGACACAGTCAATCTCCTTCGATGGTCGGGAGATTCGACTGACCACGGGGCGGTATGCCCCCCAAGCAGGCGGCTCAGTGATGATCGAGTGCGGCGACACCTCCGTGCTGGTGACCGCCACCCGATCCTCCGGTCGTGAAGGCATCGATTTCCTGCCCCTCATCTGCGATTACGAGGAGCGCCTTTACGCCGCTGGCCGTATTCCCGGCAGCTTCATGCGCCGCGAAGGTCGCCCTCCCGAGCGGGCCACCCTGATTTCCCGCCTGATCGACCGGCCGATGCGGCCGCTGTTCCCCAGCTGGCTGCGCGACGACCTTCAGATCGTGGCCACCTGCATGTCGCTCGATGAGCGCGTACCCGCCGACGTGCTGGCGGTCACCGGAGCCTCCCTGGCCACCTTGATGGCGGGCATTCCCTTCCATGGCCCAATGGCGGCCGTGCGTGTTGGCCTTCTGGGCGACGACTTCGTTCTGAACCCCAGCTATCGCGAAATCGAGCGCGGTGATCTGGATCTGGTGGTGGCTGGAACACCTGAGGGTGTGGTGATGGTGGAAGCCGGCGCCAACCAGCTGCCCGAGCAGGACGTGATTGAGGCCATCGACTTCGGCTACGAAGCGGTGTGTGAATTGATCAAGGCCCAGCAGGCCATCCTCAAAGAGGCCGGCATCGAGCAGGTGATTCCCACCACTCCCGAAGTCGACGCGACCCTGCCGACCTATCTGGAGAAGAACTGCACTAAGGCCATCGGCGAGGTGCTGAAGCAGTTCGACCAGACCAAGGGTGAGCGCGACGACAAGCTCGACGCGATTCGCACCTCCACCGCTGAAACCATTCAGGGTCTGAAGGAAGACGACCCGGTGCGCGTTGCTGTCAGCGCCAACGGCAAGGCTCTGCCCACCAGTTTCAAGGCTCTGACCAAGAAGCTGATGCGCCAGCAGATCGTCAAAGACGGCAAGCGCGTCGACGGCCGTGCCCTGGATGAAGTGCGCACGATCAGTGCCGCTGCTGGTGTACTGCCCAAGCGTGTGCATGGCTCCGGTCTGTTCCAGCGGGGGCTGACCCAGGTGCTCTCCACCGCAACGTTGGGCACCCCCAGCGATGCCCAGGAGATGGACGATCTCAACCCCAGCAACGAGAAGACCTACCTTCACCACTACAACTTCCCCCCCTACTCGGTGGGTGAAACCCGTCCGATGCGCTCGCCCGGTCGCCGAGAGATCGGTCACGGCGCGCTGGCCGAGCGGGCCATCATTCCCGTGCTGCCCGCCAAAGACACCTTCCCCTATGTGGTGCGTGTGGTGAGCGAGGTGCTGAGCTCCAACGGCTCCACCTCCATGGGCTCGGTCTGCGGAAGCACCCTGGCGCTAATGGATGCCGGAGTTCCCCTGAAATCACCCGTGAGCGGCGCTGCCATGGGTCTGATCAAGGAAGGCGACGAAGTGCGCATCCTCACCGACATCCAGGGCATCGAGGATTTCCTTGGCGACATGGACTTCAAGGTGGCTGGCACTGACAAGGGCATCACCGCCCTGCAGATGGACATGAAGATCACCGGCCTGCCGGTGAACACCGTGGCTGACGCCGTCAACCAGGCCCGCCCGGCCCGCCTGCACATCCTCGAGAAGATGATGGAGGCGATCGACACCCCCCGTCAGGGTCTGTCGCCCCATGCTCCTCGCCTGCTCAGCTTCCGCATCGATCCCGAACTGATCGGCACCGTGATTGGCCCGGGTGGTCGCACCATCAAGGGCATCACCGAGCGCACCAACACCAAGATCGACATCGAGGACAGCGGCATCGTCACGATCGCCTCCCACGATGGAGCTGCCGCTGAGGAAGCTCAGCGCATCATCGAGGGCCTGACCCGCAAGGTGAACGAAGGCGAAGTCTTCACCGGCTCGATCACCCGCATCATCCCGATCGGCGCCTTCGTGGAAATCCTTCCTGGCAAGGAAGGCATGATCCACATCTCCCAGCTTTCCGAAGCGCGGGTGGAGAAGGTGGAAGACGTGGTGAAGGTGGGCGACGAAGTCACCGTGCGCGTGCGCGAGATCGACAACCGCGGTCGCATCAACCTCACCCTGCGCGGCGTGCCTCAGAACGGCGAAGAAGCCGCACCCGAGCCTGCCCCCACCCCCGTGGCTCCGCTCACCTGATTCAGGCCTTGGCCTTCAATCCCCCACCAAGACATCTTGGTGGGGGATTTTTTGTACCTGTCTGAGACGGCCAACACCAACCAGAAGGGGACTTTTCCCCCCTGAGACCGCTTGTTCAGACCTGGAAACCGGGATCAATCGTATCCATCGCCTGGGCAGACTGAGCACAGAGCTCATCATGGGCTTTGCCATGGCTGGCGATCAGACAGCCCGCCTGACGCACATCGCCGGTGTTGTAGGTCAAGAGCTGACCGTCGGCATGGGTGAAGGCACCACCTGCGGCCAGAAGCACCGCTTCCGGAGCGGCCATATCCCAATCCTTCGGAGCACTCTTGCCCGACAGTGAGACGTAGAGATCGGTTTCGCCCCGCAGGATCGTGGCCACCTTGTAGCCAACGCTGCCCACCGCTTTGGA
This sequence comes from Salipiger bermudensis, assembly GCA_964225855.1. Taxonomy (GTDB): domain Bacteria; phylum Cyanobacteriota; class Cyanobacteriia; order PCC-6307; family Cyanobiaceae; genus Synechococcus_C. The sequence goes on from CAXQPR010000101.1 coordinate 123,245, forward strand.
ACCGCCGAGCGCGAGGGTGTCAATCAGCTTCACCAGACGGTCGTCACGGTGGCTGCGGCTAGCCACCAGGATCAAATCCGAAACCGCAGTTCTGTCACTGAAACGAACCGGCGACCGCTCACCCTGACGGTCTTCACACCAGGTGCCGTCGCCCACCACGCCGAACCAGAGCTCTTCGACTTCCGGCAGCAGCACCACTCCCACCACGGGGCGTTGCTGATGCACCAGGGCCAGGTGCACCGCATATTCACCGGTGCCCTGGAGGAAATCCTTGGTGCCATCCAGAGGATCGAGGATCCACAGCCAATCGGCAGCCAGAGGCTCGCCTGCAGTGAGCTGCTCCTTGGCCGTTTCCTCACTCAGCAGCGTCCAGCCTGCTGACGGGAACGCCGATTGCAGGCCATCCAGCAACCACTGGTTCACCGCCAGATCAGCCGCCGATACAGGGCCTTCGCCGCCATCATCCACACTCAGGGCCTTGGGAAAACCATGGGGCGGCTGCTCGCCCCGGGCATAAGCCCGCAGGATGTCCGCCGCTCCCCAGCACAACGGGCGCAAGGATGCGAGCAACGCCTCCTGACTGATGCCGTCGGGTAACGCAACGGAAGTGGTCATCAAGGTGCTCACACAGTGGGGACATTGTGATCGACACCCCGATGCCACAGCCCAGACCGCAGTGCCAGACTTCAAGAAGACCGTCAACGGTGACGGCAACACCTTCTGAGCGCGTCGCACTCGCATGGTTCAGGAACCTGCAGGCGGGAGTCTGTACCTCGTGGGCACCCCGATCGGACACCTGGGGGATCTCTCCGAGAGAGCCCGCACCGTGCTGGCGGCGGCGGATGTGATCGCCTGCGAAGACACCCGCCACAGCGGCCAGCTGCTGAGCGCCCTCGGTGCCCAAGGGAAACGGCTGAGCTTTCATCAACACAACACCCGCGGCCGCATTCCCCAACTGCTGGACTTGCTCGCACAAGGACAAAGCGTGGCGGTGATCAGCGATGCCGGCCTTCCAGGGATCAGTGATCCCGGTGAAGACCTGGTCGCCGCAGCCCGCAGCGCAGGACGCGAGGTGATCTGTGTGCCGGGTCCCTGTGCCGCCACCACCGCCCTGGTGAGCAGCGGACTGCCCAGTGGCCGCTTCTGCTTTGAAGGCTTCCTGCCGCCCAAAGGCAAACAACGCAAAGAGCGACTGGCCGCAATCGCCGCAGAGCAGCGCACCACCGTGCTCTACGAAGCACCGCACCGGTTGCTGCAGCTCCTCGACGACCTGCTGTCGCTTTGCGGCAGTGATCGCCCCTTGCAGGTGGCGCGCGAACTGACCAAACGCCACGAACAGCAAGTGGGGCCCACGGTGGCCTCAGCTCTCGAACATTTCAGCGTCCACAAACCCCAGGGGGAGTTCACCCTGGTGCTGGGCGGAGCACCGGAAGCCATCGCCGAAGACCACGACGACGCCTATTGGCGCGAGGCGTTGCAGGAGTTGATCGAGGGTGGGCTCAGTGCCAATGCCGCCGCCAAGCAACTCGCCCAAGGCAGCGGCCGATCCAAACGGGAGCTTTACGCCCTACTGCACAACACATCCGACAGGGATGGCGATGAGGACGCAGACTGAGGACACTTCCACTGGGTCGATGCTGCAGCGCCTCCGCCTGTTCTTGCTCAGCTGCGGCGGTGCCGGTCTGCTACTGCTGGTGCTTTGCCTGGGAGCGCAGAACCTCAGCGAACGCCGCGTGCTCAACCTCGGTATCGGTAAAACCGCACCCCTACCGACGGGGTTCATCGTGGGCGTCAGCACGGTTCTGGGTGTGCTGAGCGGTGGATCACTGGCCGCTCTGCTGATGCCGCCCCAGCGAGACTGATCTCACACCAAGACACAACAAAGATTTTTCACATCGCACATGCAACGACAACCAAGCCTTAACGGCTTGATTAACGAAAACGCAGTGCCGGCCAATGGAATGGCAGGGCTTCGATTTTCCGTTCGTGAAATTCCGGTCCGCCCTCACTGGCCTTGCCCTGAGCATCTCCGGCGCTGTCGCCTACGCCGCTGAGCCGGTCTCGGATTCCAAGGTGCCTGAGGTGCGCACCAACGGTGGTCTGCGCTTCCAGAGCGAAGGCGCTGGTACCCCCAACACCCTGAGCGGTTACATCTTTGCTCCGCTTTCCCAAAGCGAGAACGGCAGTGTGCTGTTCGTGGATGGCTTCGCTAACTGGAATTTCGGCGGCGATCTCAGCGACAGCAACTTCGGCGCCAGCACCCGCCTGGGCTACCGCTGGATGAGCAGCGACAAAGGCTGGATGTTCGGTGTGAACGCCGGTGCCGACACCACCCCCTATCAGGGTGATTACAACTGGCAGGCTGGCGTGGGCCTGGAAGCGCTCAGCAAAACCATTGAATTGCGCGCCAACGGATACATCCCCCTCAGCAACAGCAACAAAGAGGTGGGACGGGGCTATTCAGACGCCTATCTGAGCAACAACAGCCTGTATCTCACCAACACCTACCAAGACTGGATCACCAGCTACGGCGGTCTTGACCTGGAAGTGGGTACGCCGGTGGCTCGCTGGGTCAACGGTGGCCTCTGGCTCTATACCGGCTACTACTACCTCGACGCCACAGTGGCCGACGGCCCCGACAGCTCCGGCGTCAGTGCCCGGGCCGAGGCACGCATCGCCAACAACTTCGCAGTCGGCGCCACCTACAGCTACGACGACATCTTCCAGAGCAAAGCCACCGGCTACATCCGCTACGGCACCCAGCCGCTCAACCGCGATGCCGCTGCAGAGATCTCCCGCGCCGAACAGGCTCTGCTGGCCCAGCGTGGCCTGCCCGTGGAACGTGAAATCGACGTTCGCATCAGCCAGGTGCGGATCGAGAAGGGCACCCAAAAAGCGGAGAATCCAGACACCAATGAGGCCTGGGTGATTCGTTGCGTGGGCAGCAATGCCAGCGGCAACGACTGCGATTACAACAGCCTGACGGCCGCCGTGAATGCCGGCGACAGCGACGTGATCCTGGTGGCTGACGGCAAAGCCACCGATCTGGGAGGCGGCAGCCTGGCGATTCCCAAGGGCGCCGTACTGAGCAACGGCCGCAATGCCCCCGACCTCGACACCCAATACGGCACCGCAGACCTGCGGGACATCTACGGCGCCGGCAATGTCAACCGCATGCCGAGCATCAGCAACGGCACCCTGACGGTGGCCAGCGACAGCGCGATCGAAGGCTTCGACTTCACCAACGCCACGATCACCAACCGGAGTACCAGCAACGTCAGCATCCGCAACAACACCTTCACCGGCTCGGTGAATGGTGAAGGCGCCATCGTCTTTGACGGTGCCACCGATGTGGTGATTGCAGGCAACACCATCACCAACCCCACCACCAGCGCTCTTGAAGGGGATGCCAACGGCAGCCTGATCGGCCGCGGTATCGCGGTGAAAAACGGCAACAACATCCGCATCACCGGCAACACCGTGAAGGGTGCGACTGGTGAAGGCATCTACATCGAAAACATCGGTACCAGCCGCAGCAACACGGTGAGCAACAACACCGTGAGCGACATGCGCGTGGATGTCGACACCAACCTGGAAGCCGGCATCTTTGTTCGTAACAACAAAGACGGTTACATCGCGATCACCGGCAACACGGTGAAGGACAACAACCAGGAGAGCGGCGTGGGTGCACCCACCTCCCGCGGCCTGAGCGGACAGAACGCCGCTGACGGCATCGAGCTGAACATCTGCCGTGGTGGCGAGAACCTTGGCTCGGACGGCTTCACCGATAAAGAAGTCGGCCCCTGCAGCAGCAGCGCCACCCTCACAGCCGTGGTGAACAACAACGTCGTCACCAACCTGCAGGGCAGTGCCGATGGCATCGACACCAATGTGGGCGACAACGGCACCCTGAACCTCACGGTGAAGGAGAACACAGTGACTGGGGTCGGCGATGAAGGATTCACCCTTGATGTTTTCGGCGCCAATACCGCCGTCACTGCCACCATCAGCGACAACGTCTTAAAAACTTCCGGTGCAAAAGGGGCACGCACCGATGCCAACGGCAACTACGACGAAGATGGGTCCACTGACGGCATCGCCATCACCCTGCAGGAAAACGTATCGGACACCGACTTCACCGCTGCAGGGAACTACGACTTCACGATCACAGGCAACACCATCGTTGCCGATACCGACAACCTTGCAGGAACCAACGAAAAACCAGAGAAAGCCGAAGGCATCAAATTCACAGTGGCCGAGAAGCTACGCGCTGGCAGCCTCACCATCAAAGCCACGATTGAAGACAACAGCATCCAAACACGCTCGGGTGATGGCATTGAATTCGACACCCTCACCGAAGCCGAAGGCACCGCAAACGTCGACTACGACGTGACCATCCGGAACAACACAATCACGCAAACCAATGATGCCGAACAAGCTGGTGGCGCCGATGATGGCAAAACCAAAGACCTGATCAACATCTACTTCAGCGAAAACGAAGACGATCAGGCGGCAACAGACAACACCTACGTCACAGGTCAGTTCACGAGCGAAAACAACACCCTCAAAACCAAGGAGGGAAATGGAGAAATCGGAGATGCCATCCAGATTGAAGGCATCGGTGCCAGCAACAAGACCAGCGTGAAGGTCACGATCAAGAACCAGGTTCAAGACCAGTCGGTAAAGATCATCAAGGTGAACGGCCAGATCCTGGCGGACACCGTCACCAATCTGGTCATCAAAGACAACACCATCACCAATCCTGAAGTGAGCCTGCTGGAAGGCTCATCAGTGGAGAGCTACATCGGCCGGGGCATCGATGTGCGCAACAGCAACAAGGTGACGATCAAAG
>CAXQPR010000102.1:0-17868 GCA_964225855.1 Salipiger bermudensis
CCGTTGTTCGCGGCTCTGGCAGGGATCGGCTTCAAGGAGTTTTTCTGCTTTCGGCGCGCAGAGGCGATTGGGCTGACTCTGCTGCTGCCCCTGGCCCTGCTCGGCCGCTTGAGCGGCTTGATGCCCCCGGATCTCTGCCTGGCTCTGCTCGGAGCTGCCGCCCTCCTGCTCCTGGTGCTGGCCCTGCGCAAATTCGGCATTCCCGCCGCTGCCGATGTCGGCGACAAGAGTGTGTTTGCTTATCTGGAGCAGCAGCGCGGCGCTGGAGCCCAGTGAGTTTGATCAGCCTGGTGGATGCCGAAAAGGACTTCGGCATCCGCACCTTGTTTGCGGATCTCACCCTGCACATCGGCAGCAATGACAGGCTTGGCCTGATCGGCCCCAATGGAGCCGGGAAATCGACCCTGCTGAAGGTGCTGGCGGGCCAGGAACCCCTCGGTGGCGGGGAGCGCCGTTGCTCGCCTCGTCTGCGGGTGGAGCTTGTGGGCCAGGAGAGCGTGGTGCAACCAGGGCTCACCGTGCTGGAGCAGGTGCTGGCCGGTTGCGGCGAGAAACGCGAGCTGTTGCTGCGCTTCAGCGCCCTCACCGAAGCGGTCGCCAACTCCCCCGACGACACGGCCCTGCTCACCGAACTGGGGCACCTCAGCCAGCGCATGGATGAGGCCGAAGCCTGGGGGCTGGAGCAGCAATGCCAGGAGGTGCTCCAGCGCCTGGGCATCAGCGATCTGCACAAACCGGTCGAAGACCTCTCCGGTGGGTATCGCAAGCGGGTGGGCCTGGCCTCGGCCCTGGTGGCCTGCCCGGATGTGTTGCTGCTCGACGAGCCCACCAACCATTTGGATGCCGCAGCGGTGGAATGGCTCCAGAGCTGGCTGGATCGCTACCCCGGGGCTGTGGTGCTGGTGACCCACGACCGTTATGTGCTCGATCGCGTCACCCGCCGGATCGTGGAAGTGGCGGATGGCGAAGCCCGCAGTTACGACGGCAACTACAGCACCTATCTGCAAGGCAAAGCCCAACAGGATGTCGCCGATGCCGCCGCTGCGGCCAAATTCAAGAGCGTGCTGCGCCGCGAACTGGCCTGGTTGCGCCAGGGCCCGAAGGCCCGCAGCACAAAGCAGAAAGCAAGACTGCAACGCATCGAAGCCATGCGTTCCGCTCCGCCCAAAAAGGCGAAAGCGCAGCTGGAAATGGCCAGCGTCAGCCGCCGCATCGGCAAGGTGGCGATCGAAGCTGAACACCTGAAGGTCACCAGCGACGGCACAACCGAGGGCACCGTGCTGCTCGATGACTTCACCTACAGCTTCAGCCCCGAAGACCGGATCGGCATCATCGGCCCCAACGGCAGTGGCAAGTCAACCCTGCTGGATCTGATCGCCGGTCGCCGAACGCCGAGTGGAGGGGAGCTTCGCCTCGGCGACACCGTGCATCTGGGCTATCTCGATCAGCACACCGATGCCCTCACCAGTGGCCGCGGGCTGGAACGCAAAGTGATCGAATTCGTGGAGGAAGCCGCCTCACGCATCGACCTGGGCGGGGAGCAACTCACCGCATCTCAGCTGCTGGAGCGGTTCCTGTTCCCTCCAGCCCAGCAGCACAGCCCGATCAGCAAGCTGTCGGGTGGGGAGCGCCGCCGCCTCACGCTCTGCCGGCTGCTGATCCAGGCACCCAACGTGCTGCTGCTCGATGAGCCCACCAACGATCTCGATGTGCAGACCTTGAGCATTCTCGAGGACCTGCTGGAAGACTTCCGCGGCTGTGTGGTGGTGGTCTCCCACGACCGCTATTTCCTGGATCGCACCGTCGATCGCCTGTTCAACTTTGAAAACGGCCGTCTCAACCGTTTTGAAGGCAATTACAGCGAATTTCTCGCTCACAGACGGGAGCTGGAAAAAGCGGAAGAGCTCAAACGCAGTGCAGAGAAAGGCGTCAAAACCCCTTCTCCATTGGCAGAGGCGTCAGCTCCCCAAACCAGTGCCGTGGCCTCCAAGCCCCGTCGTCGCAGCTTCAAAGAATCCAAAGAACTCAAGGAGCTCGATCGTCAGCTGCCCGCACTGGAAACGCGCAAAGCAGAACTGGAAGCCGCCCTCAGTACCGGCAGCAGCAACCTCAGCGATCTGAGCCAGGAACTCGCCAGCCTGCTGGAGACCCTGGCAACAGCAGAGGAACGCTGGCTGGAACTCAGTGAGCTGGCGCCTTGAGCCCTGAACGCCGGCGGCGTTGCGGATGAGGCAGATCCTGGCCGGAGGTTGTGGGGGAGGGCCATTCACAACACGGGGCGGTCTGAGCTGTGCCCAACCAGGGTTGTGGCTGCACGCGCCGGCCCGCGGCTTCAGCGTTTTTCATCGCCGTGGGGCGATAGTCCGTCGCGGAGCGATGCAGCTGCATCTGATCACCCATGCGGCGGAGATAGAGGTCATGGGACCAGATCACCTGGTTGTGTTCAAAGGCTTCACAGGCCGCGAGGATTGAGCCAAAGCGCTGACTCACCAATCCAGACGGCGCACATTGCTTCCATTCCAAGACCTGTTGAAACGAGAGGCCCGCTCGCCACTGGCGCTGTTCGGACAGATAACAGAACTCCTCTGGCCCGTTAATCCAGAACATTCGGCCTTCGTCATCCATGAAATGGCGGTCCTGGCGCTGCCTGATCCGAACCATGGGATGACACCCACTCCCTACTTAGCTGGTAGCTCCGGTAAGGGCCTCCTGACAATGGCGGTGTTACGGAAAGGCAGTGGCACCCGAGATCAACGAGGCGGCCGCAAATGAGCTCTAGGGTGTCTTTCGTTGAAAAAGCACGGCGTCGGCCGCAGCTCTCATGAAATCCATCGACGAGCACATTCAGAAGGATCAATCCGAAATCGAAGCCGCTCGCGCCGAGGGCAACGACGCCAAAGTCCGCCACCTGGAAGGCGAACTCAAGGAACTCAAGGACTACAAGGATCACCACCCGGGTGACACCCACGATCCGACCCCTCTGGAGCTCTACTGCGAAGCCAATCCCGACGCCGACGAATGCCGCGTCTATGACGACTGATCCACAGCGATCGTTGATTTCATCAGCCTGCAGCCCGCGCTGCAGGCTTTTTTAATGGGCCGCTCGTTGTTGCGCTGTGAACAGTTCCGGTCAGGATCTCTCAATGCCCAATTCAGCCCAGACGCGCTGAAGCAACTGATCAAGGCCCTGACCCATCGCCGCAGAGGTCAAGACCACCGGCCGACCGCTGGCATCCTCCAGACGTTTGACCTGATCCTCCCGTTCCGCTTCATCGATCAGCTCCAGCTTGTTGAGCACCAGCAACCGCGGCCGCTCCACCAGGCCATGGCCATAGGCCTGCAGCTCTTGCTCCACAACGTGCAGATCGGCCACGGGATCCTCTGCACCCCCATCCACCATGTGAATCAGGAGGCGTGTGCGTTCGATATGGCGCAGAAAGTCGTGCCCTAAGCCAGCCCCCTGAGCTGCACCGGCAATCAGTCCCGGAATGTCGGCGAAGACGGTTCCATCCCCTGTGGGACGCCGCACCACACCCAGGTTGGGCACCAGGGTGGTGAAGGGGTAGTCGGCGATCTTGGGGCGTGCTGCGGACAGCACACTGATCAGGGTGCTTTTACCGGCATTGGGCAAGCCGATGATGCCCACTTCAGCCAGCAGCTTCAGTTCGAGCTGCAACGGCCACTCCTCTCCGTCGCGCCCCTCGGTGCACTTCTCTGGAGCCCGATTGCGATTGCTGAGGTAGTGGGCATTGCCGAGGCCGCCGCGGCCGCCAAAGGCCACCACCAACCGCTCGCCGTTATCGGTGAGGTCTCCCAGCAGGATTCCTGTGGAGAGGTGCCTCACCTCCGTGCCACAGGGCACCTTGATCACCATGTCTGGACCGCAGGCCCCTGTGCAGCGATTGGGGCCTCCACGTCGTCCATCGACGGCGGGAAACAAGCGCTTGTATTTGAAGTCGAGCAGGGTCTGGAGATTGGCGTCAGCCTCCAGCACCACGTTTCCGCCATTGCCGCCGTCTCCGCCTGAGGGACCACCCGCCGGGACGTATTTCTCACGCCGGAAGGCCACAATCCCGTCGCCGCCACGGCCTGCACGGACGGTGACACGAGCTTGGTCAATGAATTGCACGTCAAGCCTCGGGCAGGGCCAACCATCAACCCTAAGATCGCGGCTACCTGAGGCTCAGCAGTGGCAGGCGTTCGCTTTGAGGGGCTGAGCAAGACCTACCCCAGTCGCGGTGGCAGCCCACCGGTCGACGTGATCCGTCAGTTGGATCTGGCAATCGAAGATGGAGAGTTTTTGGTGCTGGTGGGGCCATCGGGGTGCGGCAAAAGCACCCTGCTGCGCCTGCTCGCGGGCCTGGACACCCCCACAGCGGGCGAGATTCGCATCGGCCGCAAACCCATCACCTCGCTGCGGCCTGCGCAACGGGATGTGGCCATGGTGTTTCAGAGCTACGCCCTGTATCCCCACCTGAGCGTGCGGGACAACCTCAGCTTTGGGCTGCGCCGCAGCGGCCGCCGCAGCCAGCTTGAGCAACTGCAGGATCAGCTGCATCGCCGGACCCGTGGGCTCCCCGCCCCCCTTCGCATCCCTTCCCAGCGGGAAAGCAGGATTGAAGCCCGGGTCGCCGCCGTGGCAGCGGCCCTCGAACTGGACCAACTCCTCGATCGCCGCCCCAAGGAACTCTCCGGGGGTCAGAAGCAACGGGTCGCCCTGGGCCGCGCCATGGCTCGGCAACCAGCGGTGTTCCTGATGGATGAACCCCTCAGCAATCTGGATGCCAAGTTGCGTGCCAGCACCCGGGCTCGCATCGTGGCCCTCCAACGCGAGCTAGGGACCACCACCCTTTATGTCACCCACGACCAGGTGGAGGCGATGACGATGGGGCACCGCATCGCCGTTCTCAATCAGGGGCGCCTGCAGCAACTGGGCACACCGATGGAGCTCTACCGCTGGCCCTCCAACCTGTTTGTGGCCCAGTTCATCGGCAGCCCGCCGATGAACGTGTTGCCGGTGACCGTGGGCTCGGGCGCCACCCTGAAGCTGGGGGAGCACAAACTCAGCCCCGAGGGGCCCATCGCCGCGGCCCTGCCCGCCCTCGAAGGGCGAGTCCTCACCGCGGGGATCCGTCCGGAACATCTGCAAATTGCCCCAGCCACCAACCGCAACCTGCCGGCCGAGGTGTGCCACAGCGAAGTTCTGGGCAATGAACAGTTGGTGACCTGCCGGCTACTCGACGGCGATCACCTCGTGCAAGTGCGCGCCGACCCCAGCCTCCAGCTGCCTGCCGGCAGTGCTCTGCACCTGGCCGCTGATCCCCATGCCTGGCGGCTGTTCGACGGCGATGGAGAGGCGATTCCCCTGCCCGAACCACCCCCCACCAGCGGACCGGAGCCGACGCTGCCGGCGTTCTAAGGACGCAAAGGCGCTAACGGGGGTAAATCACGCTGCAACCGGGGCCTCCATCGCCTTGGTCGGCATCGCTGACCCGCTCGACGTAAGGAACGGTCTCGAGCCACTGACGCAGACCACGCTTGAGCTTGCCGGTACCGATCCCGTGAATCACCCACAGCGGTCCGGTGGCAGTCCGTAGTCGTTCCTCCACCGCCGCCTCCGCCTCGTGCACGCGCATCCCGCGCACATCCACAGTGTTGCTCGAGGTCCGCACATCAGCACCCCGACCACCAACACCACGGGCCTTGACCTGCACCGTGGCCTGGGGAGGCGTCGGTTTACGGCCATCGAGGCTTTCCACAGCCGAGAGTTCAACGGTGCTGCGCATCACGCCGCAGCGCACCGTGAGCTGCAAACCGTCGTCGGCAATCGACAGCACTTCCGCCGCCTTGCCCAAGGCCAGAAGGCGGATGCGATCCCCCACCTGAGGACGCCAATCAGGGTGCCGGCGCCGTTCCGGAGCCGGACGGTGATCCGCCTCAAGACGGCGCAGACGCTGCCCAGCCTGCCGAGCCGTTTCTCCGTCAGCCTTTTGATCGCGCAGACGACGGATCAGGCGACGCACTTCTTTCTGACCATCTCGAATTGAAGTCTCGAGGCGTTGCCGTCCCTGCTCCTGATGAAGGGACGACTGCTGACGCTGCCGTTCCCAACGCCCGAGCAGCTCCTCATGCAGCAGTTCCGTGCGGGCCAGCAGGGCTGCCGCATCCTCTGCCGCCGCTTGCTGCCGCTGCCGCTGCTCCTCCAGGCCGCGGATCACGGCATTCACATCCCCATCAGCCTGCGGACGGAGCAGCCCGCGCGCCTGCTCAATCACCTGGGCATCGAGACCGAGGCGGGTGGCGATCGCCAGAGCGTTACTGCGGCCCGGGATCCCCCATAGCAACTGATACGTGGGCGAGAGCGTTTCGCTGTCGAAGGCGACCGAGGCGTTCTCAAATCGACTGTCGCTGTATTTGAGCGCTTTGAGCTCGCCGAAGTGGGTGGTGGCAATCGTGAGCCGGGCCCGGTCCGCCAGCGAACGCAGCAGTGCTGTGGCAAGAGCCGTTCCCTCGCTGGGATCCGTACCGGCACCCACCTCGTCGAGCAGCACCAGGGCGGGGGAAGCCCCCTGGTCCAGCGCAGCCAGGATGCGGCCAATCCGCTTCACATGCCCGCTGAAGGTGGAGAGGCTCTGCTGCAGCGACTGTTCATCACCGATATCGGCAAGAACAAGGGCACACCAGGGAAGCGACGGCGTGCCCTGACAAGGCAACCAGAGACCTGCCCGGGCCATTAGGGCCGCCAGACCGATGCTCTTGAGTGTGACGGTCTTGCCTCCAGTGTTCGGGCCGGTGATCGCCACCACCCGCAGATCGCCGGCCACGGTGATGCTGATCGGCACCACATCGGCGCCGTACTCGCGCTTCTGCTGCCAAACCAGCAGGGGGTGGCGCAACTGCTCCAACGCAAAGGGTGCATCGGGGTCGGCCTCCAAACGGGGCGGAACGCCACCAAGCCACTGGCCATAACGGGCCCGCGCCAAGGTGAGATCCAGGAGCAGCAGCACCTCGCCGAGCTTGGTCAGCGGGTCGTGCTGTTCACCCACAGCGGCACTGAGCTCGGCCAGAACCCGCTGCTCCTCCTCCCGAATCCGGCCCTCCTGAGCGGCCAGACGATTCCCCAGCTCAATCACCGCCTGGGGCTCGACGAACACGGTGTTCCCTGAGGCGGAGCTGTCGTGGACCATGCCCTTGCAATGGCCCACCGCTCCGGCCTTCACCGCAAGCACCGGTCGGCCATGGCGTTCGGCAATCACGGTGTCCTGCAGCTGGGCCGACCAGCGCCTCAACACATCCTGCAAACGATCGCGACGTTGCTGGCGCAGGCTTTGCCACTGCAAACGCAGGCCCGCCAAGGCCCCACTGGCCCGGTCTGCCACCCTGCCGCCCTCCTCAAGAGAGAACTTGAGACGCTGCTCCAACTCCGGAAAGGTGGCCACGGCATTGAAGAGCTCTGTGCACAGCGGGCGCAGATCCGGGTCATCGATCTGACGGCGCAGCCGGCGTGCAGCGGCCAAGGTGTCGGCCACCTCCAACAGCTCCTCTCCATCGGCGACGCCCCCCTTGCTACAGCGCTTGAGCACCGCGTCGAGGTCATGAACCCCCTGGAAACTGAGCCCACCATCGGTAACCCCATCGAGGCCCGCCAACTCAATCGAGCGGGCTAACCACTGGCGGCTCGCGTGGAGGTCATCAGGGAGCGGCGTGGCCTTCGCAGCCCGTCGTCCCGGCTGGGTGCTGGCAAAGCTGGCGAGGTGTGCGCAAAGCCGGGGCCACTCGAGAAGCTCCAGCGTTTCCTGGAGGACAGGAGCAGGCGAGAGGGCTGCAAAGCGGCTGAGAGTCGGCATCAAGCGTTGGATGCCACAGGCTCCTGGTGATTGGAAGGAATACCTCCAGGGGGCTCGTAGAGCATTTCCAGCCAGTTGCCCTCTGGATCGCGGAAATAAAAGGACGCCGTGCCATCGCGGTGGTCATGAACCGCGCCGACGTGCACCCCCTGATCCTTCAATTGCTGGTGCACCACATCCACGTGGGCACGATCGCGAAAGTGGAAGGCGAAGTGGGGGCCAGCCGCCTTGTAATTCGGTCCCAAAAGGGCAAGGCCATCCCGACCTTCACCGGCTTCCAAATAACACCAGTCATCGGCTTCCCACACCATGCGCATCCCAAGGCCGGTGTAGAAGGCCACCGCACGAGCCATGTCCTGCACGCGGATGGCGACATGACCGAGACGCTGAACGGAAACCATGGAGCGCAGACCGGGAAGAACAGCGACAAACAGCCGTGCCATGAACCTACTGGCGAGGCTTCACGACTGGCGGACGTCATCACGCCCCCCAGTCGCTTGTAAGGACCAATCAGCCCTGCTTCAACCACTCCGCCGCATCACAGGCGTGATACGTGAGGATCAGATCAGCCCCGGAACGCTTGAAGCTGAGCAGGGTCTCCAGCACCACAGCCCGCTCATCAATCCAGCCCCGCTCTGCGGCTGCCTTGACCATCGAATACTCACCGCTGACGTTGTAAGCAGCGATCGGCAGTTCCGACTCTTCACGCAGGCGGTGAATGATGTCGAGATAGGCCAGGCCTGGCTTCACCATCATGATGTCGGCCCCCTCCTGCTCATCGAGCTGGGCCTCGGTGATCGCCTCCCGGGCATTGGCCGGGTCCATCTGATAGGTGTCCTTGTTGGTTGGGATGGGCTTGCTGCCTGCCGGACGGGGCGCTGAATCAAGGGCCTCCCGGAAGGGGCCGTAATAAGCGGAGGAATACTTAGCGGTGTAGCTGATGATGCCGACGTGCTCGTAACCGGCATCGTCCAGGGCTTCACGAATCGCCCCCACACGGCCATCCATCATGTCGCTGGGGCCAATCAGATCAGCCCCGGCTTCGGCCTGCATCACGGCCTGGCGGCAGAGCAGCTCGATGGTTTCGTCGTTGAGCACCACACCCTCCTGGCTGACGATGCCGTCATGGCCATCACAGGAGTAGGGATCCAGAGCGACATCAGTCATGATCGCCATCTCGGGGAGCTCCGTCTTGAGCTGGCGGATGGCACGGGGGATCAAACCGTTCGCGTTGAAGCACTCCGCACCGTCTTCGGTTTTGAGCCCTTCCGACACCTTGGGGAACAGCACCACGCAGCGAATGCCCAGATCCCAGGCCCGCTTCACCTCAGTAGTCAGTTTGTCGAGACTCCAGCGATAAGCGCCCGGCATCGCACCGATGGGCTCCACGTCAGCGCCCTCGTGCACGAACAGGGGATAGATGAAGTCGGAAGGCTGAAGGATGTTTTCACGCACCATTGCCCGCAGGGCAGGGGTCCGGCGCAGGCGGCGAGGGCGGTAGGTGAGCTCCATCAAGGGGCACTGGCGTGAGCCAGAGATCGTAAGCGGTGTGTCAGAGACGGGCCGACTGAAGCCAGCTGCGACGGGGGTCGCTGGATCGGTTCTGTTGAAGCTGGGTCAACAGGTCTTTCTCACGCTCACTCCACGACTCAGGCCACTGCAGGCTGAGGGTGAGAAGAAGATCACCACGGCCATTGCGCCCCGGCCAGCCCTTGCCCTTCAAACGCAGGCTGCGACCTGGAGGTGTGCCGGCGGGGATGGAGACATCGGCTTCTCCATCGGGGGTCATCACAGTGACGGTGCCCCCCAGGGCCAACTCGTCCAACGACACCGGCAGATCGGCACGCAGTTGATCTCCATCCAGGCGCCAAACCTCATGGGGCTGCACCTCAAGGTTGAGATACAAATCACCACGTCGTCCGGTGCCGGGCTGAAGATTGCCTTTGCCCTTGAGGCGCAAACGGGACCCGTTCTTCACCCCAGCAGGAATTCTCACGTGCACCCGTTCGTCGTTCACCGACAGGGTGCGTTCTCCGCCGCGGAAGGCCTCCGGAAACAACACTTTGACGGTCGCTTCGGCATCAAGGTTGGCGGGTTGACGAGGGGGGGCACCCGCACGACCAGGACCTCCGAAACCACCACCGGGGAAGGGCCCCCCCGCAAAACCACCCCCAGGGAAACCAGAAGCACCGGCAAAACCTCCGGGGAAGCCCCCACCAAATCCTGCGGAGCCCCCACCCGGCCCCCCGAAACGACCGAGAAGGTCGTTGATGAAATCGTCGAAATTGCCGTAGCGCCCGCAGTCGACATCAACTCCGGCCCCAGGGCCTGCACCGCCAGCTTGATTCCAGTACTGACCGAACTGCTCATAGCGGCGCCGCTTTTCCGGATCGGAGAGCACCTCGTAGGCCTCGCTCACCTCCTTGAATTTGGCCTCAGCTGATGCATTACCCGGATTCACGTCAGGGTGATATTCCCGTGCCAGTTTGCGAAAAGCACGCTTGATGGTGTCGGCATCGGCCCCACGCTCCACACCGAGCACCTTGAAGTAGTCGCGGTAACCCGTGCCGGCCATGGCGATTCTTGGCCCGCAGGCCTTGCATCGTTTCAGTGTCCCAGGTTCTTCTTGGACTTGGAATCACAACAATGGAGGGAAGCCCGAACGTCGGCGATAAGGTCGGTGCGACAACGCAAAGGGCTTGGATGCGTCATTGGTCGATCGCCACCTTGGCCGCAGCGCTGGCCCTCGGATCACATGGCGCCATGGCAGGCAACAGCGGCACCCCACCAGCCGCCGTGCCCGCTTCCACCCCAGCCCAGGAGGCACTCGCGGATCAACTGAGCCAAGCCGGCATCAAGTACTACGGCTCCTGGCGATGCCCGGCTTGCCAATACCAGGGCCGCCTGTTTGGACAGAGCGCGATGGAACGCCTGCCCTACGTCGAGTGCGCCAAGCCCGACACCTTGCCCAAACAAGCCCAGGCCTGCAGAGCCGCTGAGATTGAGGCCGTTCCCACCTGGATTCACCCATCCGGTGAACGGCGCACCGGCGTGCAATCGCTGAACGAATTGCAGCGCTGGATTCAGCAGCCCTGAGGATCCACAGGTGAGGTCGCGTTAGCGGAGGGTCACGTTGGGCAGCCAAGTGGCTGCACAACAGAAAGAATGGGAGCTCTGCTCAGCAATTGATGAGCATCAGGGAAAGGCCACAGCTGATCCACGGTTGGGACCTGCGCCATTGGCGCGGAGACCTGCTCGGTGGTCTCACTGCAGCGGTGGTCGCGCTTCCCCTGGCGCTGGCTTTCGGCAATGCAGCCCTCGGACCAGGGGGAGCGATCTATGGGCTGTATGGCGCCATCGTCACAGGGTTTCTGGCCGCGCTGCTGGGAGGAACGCCCGCCCAGGTGAGCGGACCGACCGGGCCGATGAGCGTGACGGTGGCCGGTGTCGTCAGCAGCCTGATCGCCGTGGGCGTCGCGAGCCGTCTCAGTGGCGGGGAGCTGCTGCCCCTGGTGATGGCCGCCGTGGTGCTGGGAGGACTGTTTCAGATCCTGTTTGGCCTGCTGAAGCTGGGCCGCTACATCACCCTGGTGCCCTACTCCGTGGTCTCGGGGTTCATGTCGGGCATCGGCATCATCATCCTGCTGATCCAAGCCGGCCCCCTGCTGGGAATCCCCGCATCAGGGGGAGTGATCAACTCTCTGGCGATGGTGTTTCAGCAGTTCCACCCCAATCCAGGCGCACTGGCCGTGGGGCTGATGACCCTCGCGGTGGTGTTTCTCACCCCCAAACGCATCAGCCAGGTGCTGCCCGCACCGCTGTTGGCTCTGCTGCTGATCACTCCGTTATCGGTCCTGCTGTTCAACGACCAACGCCTGGAAGCGCTGGGGTGGGAGGCACTGCCGCGCATCGGAAGCATTCCTGAGGGTGGGCTGCAATTGATGCAGCCCAACTGGGGGCAGCATCTACCGCTACTACTGCGTGCCGGGGTCGTCCTCGCGCTCCTGGGCTCGATTGACTCTCTGCTCACCTCCCTGGTGGCCGACAACATCAGTCAGAGCCGCCACGATTCCAACCGGGAGCTGATGGGCCAAGGCGTGGCCAACGCGGTCGCCGGTCTGATGGGAGGACTGCCGGGCGCTGGGGCCACGATGCGCACGGTGATCAACATCAAATCGGGCGGGCGCACACCCCTCGCCGGCATGACCCATTCGCTGGTTCTGCTCCTGCTCTTGCTCGGAGCCGCCCCCCTGGCGGAAAGCATCCCCACAGCCCTGCTGGCCGGAATCTTGATCAAGGTGGGGCTCGACATCATCGACTGGGGGTTTCTGCACCGCGCCCACCGCCTATCGATCAAAACCGCCCTCGTGATGTGGGGCGTGCTGCTGCTCACCGTGTTTTGGGACCTGATCGGCGCCGTGCTGATCGGGATGTTCGTGGCCAACTTGCTCACGATCGAATCACTCACGACCCACCAGCTGGCCGGCATGGGCAAGCCGGAACGCGACGCGCTCACTGAGCACGAACAACAGCTGCTCGATCAATGCGGCGACGACGTGATGCTGTTCAGCCTGCAGGGGCCCCTCAGCTTCGGTGCAGCCACAGGCATCAGCGAACGCATGACGTTGGTGCGCCAATACCGGGTGCTGATTCTCGACATCAGCAAGGTGCCCCACCTTGGGGTGACCGCCACGCTGGCCATCGAGCGGATCATGCAAGACGCCCGCAGCAAGCAGCGCCAGGTGCTGGTGGCAGGAGCACAGGGGAAGGTGCGCAGCCGCCTCGAGCAATTCGGCATTGGTGGCTTGTGTGGCAGTCGCCAGGACGCCATTACCAAGGCCTACAACTGGCTCAACCAGACGGATTGAGGGCTGAGCCCCTCCCCCAGACAATTCTCAGCCGTCCCTTCAATCCCCCCCAGGAGAGCAGCGGGAAAGGTCGCGATGGTGATTGCAGCAACCAAATCGCAATGACCAAGCTGCGCGAAGGTCTCGTGGCCATGGTGGTGGGAGCCGCCCTGTCCTTCCCGGTACTGCTGGTGGCCGAGCTTCTGCCGGAGCCGTTGGCACCGGGCAGAACCCAGGCCGTTGAATGTGAATGGCGCCAGAACTGCCGCGTCTGAACCACAGCGTTCTCGTCAACGACGCAGACCAGGGCTAGCGTTCAGTCAGCTGGTGAAGGAGCCGGCAATGGTGAGCAAAGTCGTCGTTCTCGACACGAACGTTCTGCTGCACGACCCTGACGCACCCACACGTTTTGGGGATCTGCGCGTGGTGCTGCCGATGCAAGTGGTCGAGGAGATTGACCGTTTCAAACGGGACTCGTCCGAAAAAGGCCGCAATGCGCGTCGCATCTCCAGGCTGTTGGATGCCCACCGCGACAAAGGCAGCCTTGCTGATGGTGTTCCCATTGACGGCACTCAGGGAGGCATTCTTCAGGTGGCCTTCTGCAGAGCCGAGACGCTCAAACAACTTCCGGCCGAGCTCCAGGGCGGTGGCGGCGACAACAACATCCTGGCGGTGGCGCTGGAGCAAATGCGCTGCAGTGGCCTCCAGGACGCACCGGAAGTGCTGCTGGTCACCAAAGACCTCAACCTGCGCATCAAGGCGGATGCCGTTGGCCTCCAGGCTGAGGACTACATCAACGACAAGGTCGCCATCGACGACCTCTACCCCGGGCTGCGGGAGGTAACCACCAGCGCCGCCACGATGGACCTGCTGCGCAGTGACGACCACCTGCCTGTTGGAGCCCTCAAGGAGCTCGAGCAGCATCCGTTGCATCCCAATGAAGGGGTGATGCTGGTGGATGAACAGAACAGCCACCACTCCCTGCTGCTACGCCAGAAGGGCGACAGCGGCAACTTGCACCCCCTGCAATGGCTGGAGCGTGCCCGCCTCGGACGCATCAAGGCGCGCAATCGCGAACAGAGCTTCTCGCTCGATCTTCTGCTCGACCCCGACATCGCCCTGGTGACCCTGGTGGGCAAGGCAGGCACTGGCAAAACACTGTTGGCTCTGGCCGCAGGTCTCCATCAAGTGGCTGACACCCAGCAATACGCCCGCCTGCTGGTGACCCGACCACCGATCTCCCTAGGCCGCGATCTGGGCTACCTGCCCGGAACGCTGGAGGAAAAACTCGGCCCCTGGATGAAGCCAATCATTGACAACATCGACTTTCTGACCGGTACCGCCCCGGGGCAGGAGGCTGGTGGAAAAGGCAAGCAACATCAGCGGGAACCACGCAATTCCTGGGCCGACCTGCAGGGCATGGGGCTTCTGGAGGTGGAAGCGATCAACACCATCCGAGGGCGCTCGATCCCCAATCAGTTCATGGTGGTGGATGAAGCCCAGAACCTCACTCCACTGGAGGTGAAGACGATCGTGACACGGGTGGGTGAGGGCACAAAAATCGTGTTCACCGGGGATCCCTATCAAATCGACAATCCCTACGTGGATGCCGAAAGCAACGGTCTCACCTGGCTGGTGGAGAAGCTCAAAGGGCAAACCCTCGTCGGCCACATGACGCTGGTACGTGGCGAACGCAGTGCCCTGGCCGAACTCGCCGCCAACCTGCTTTAACCCTTCGGAGGCTGACCATGAGCGACTCCCAGCCCTTCCACACCGACCCACTCCCCAGTGCAACAACCGAGGCCTGCGCTGCGGAGCGACAAAGCGACGATGTGGCCCTTGTGGCCAACAACCTGAACACCGTCCTGCAGTCGAACACCTACCGACTGGCGCACGAGGATCAGGAACTGCTGAATAGCAATGAGATGCGCGGGGTGCGCATGCTGCTGGAAATCAGCAAACCGGAGATGGTGCTGGAAGCTGAACAGATCTCCTCCACCATCCTGGTGTTTGGCGGCGCCTGCCTCGTGGAGCGGGTCGCCGCCCAGCGCCAGCTCAGCCAGGCCCAGCAAAGGTTGGCCGAACAACCCGACAACCAAGCTCTGCAGCGGCAAGTCAAACGCTGTCAGCGACTGGTGGAGCTTTCTCCCTTTTATGAGGCCGCCAGGGAGTTTGCCCATCTGGTCTCCTGTGCACAGCGAAGCGAACAGGGCTGCAACCTTGTGATTGCCACCGGGGGTGGTCCAGGAATCATGGAAGCCGCCAATCGTGGTGCCTTCGATGCAGGCTTCAAATCGATCGGCTTCAACATCAGCCTGCCCCATGAACAAAACCCCAACCCATTCGTGACGCCGGAACTGTGCTTCCGGTTCAACTATTTCGCTCTGCGCAAATTCCATTTCGTGATGCGCGCCGTGGGGAGCGTGTTCTTTCCCGGCGGCTTCGGCACCCTGGACGAACTCTTTGAGGTGCTCACCCTTCGGCAGACAGGCATCAAAGGCCCCATCCCGGTGGTGTTGTTCGGAAGGGACTACTGGCAGGAGTTAATCAACTTCAACGCCCTTGCGGATTCAGGCCTGATCAGCGAAGACCACCTCGACCTGATCCAATTCGCCGACACCCCACGCGAAGCCTGGGACCTCATTCGCAGCTCCGAGCGCTACGCCCAATGCCAGCCAAGGTGATCTGAAGCACTGCCGCATCGGGCCAAACCCGGTGGAATCACACCTCTATTGCTCTGATCGGATGCCGACGCTTCTTTGGCAACGCCGGATCGATGTGGCGATCTGCCTCCTGCTGCAAACGTCTCTGATCAGTGGCCTGCAGGTGCTGCAAAGCATCGGACAAGCGCCCGCAGAGACAACAGCAATCCAGATGCCCCGCAGCCTCTGATCCACTTAGCCTGCCTCAAGTGAATGAGCCGGCGATGAATCCCAAGACAGTGGGCGCGTTGCGGCGTGCAGGCATTTATTTCGTCGTGGGCTACGCCGGCTTGGCGGTGATTAACAACACCGGTCTGGCACCAGACAACATGTGGATGGCGTATCTGCCCCTGTTCATCGGGGTGTACTTCTTTGCGCGCTGGGCAGACGCCAAGATCGCCAGCCTGGGAGTCTCCAAAGATCAAACCAACAGCAACCCCTGAACAGACCTGCTACCAAGCAGATAGACGCTGATCAGCAATGGATGGATGGACAGCGACAGTTGAGCTGCTGCGCTGGCCGGTTGCCGTGATCATCAGCAGCCTGGTGTTAAGTCGCGGACTCGTTGCCATCGCGCGAATGGGACTCCGGGTGGAAATCACCACCCGACGCCCCATTCTGATCAGCACTGGCCTGCAACCCCTTCAGGCTGCGGTCGAAAAAGTGCGTATTTAATCCGTCAAACCACCGCGTTCAAAGAAAATCGAACTCGTCGTCTGACTCAGACGACAAGGCCTGCATCACCAAAGTGGACAAAGGAATGGCGATGGCCGCGAGCACAAGCAGTTCCATTGGGCCCCAATCAGTTCAGTGAGGTCATCCCACCAGACCTCGCCACAAACGACTGTTGTGAACGCGACGAAATTCGACTCAGCTTTGCGCAGGGGCCTGATGACGCTCAACCTGGGTGCGCCGCTCGTCATGCAGCACCTCCAATTGCTGATGCACCTGACGCAGCTGTTGAAGGATGGAGTCCGTGCCGTTCAAACGGCCAAGATTCAGCAGCATCGTTTCAATGGCCTCCTTGCTGTTAATCAGCACGCGGCACTCCGTAGTTCCGGGTTCGTACGACATCACGACCTCCGTCGACCTCAATATCAAAGGTCTGCCGCTGAGGTCGAGCATGGTTCGTCTGCTAATCGGCACTTGTTGCAACATGGCGGGCCAAGGGCAGAGCGAGATCGCCTCCCCGACGGCCGGATTGCTCAGCTGTGGCTAGCTGTGAACTGAATCCCTTGGATCAAGCGATGGCGCCCCACTGGCAAGTGTTCTGGTCGGATCCCGACGGAGCCGCAGGCGTTGTGCCTGTCAGCGCCAGCAGCGCTGAAGAGGCCTACGCCCATGTGCGGAGCACACACCCCGAAGCCAAGGTCAGCGCCATCGACGCCGACGAGTTGAATCCCAAGTGGATGCCCAGCCTGATGGGCGATTGGTTGAAAGACTGGGAAGACGACTTCACTCCGTGACGGCAGTCAAATCCCCCGCAGAACGCTTCTGCTGCGCAAAATGATCTGCGCGCATGGAGAGGATCGACTCGCCGATGGTGCCCCAGACGAACAGGAGCAGAGTTGGTGCCGACACCACCAACTCCATCTTTCTGCCAATCAGCGGATCACCGAAGTCCCCTAGACAAAAACGGACAGATTGATCCCAGCGTCCTTGGCATTGCCTGAGGCGACGTTATTGCTGACCTCAGAACAGCACCATGCATTCTGGGAATGGCCAAGTTCAGCTCCAGAGCGGCCGAGAAGCTATCAGCCCTGCGAGTCCTGGAGCTTTCAAGGAAGTCTTTCGGCATTTGGGAGTTGCCTTTAAAAAGTTTTTATGCCGCCTTCCTCATCTCCGCTGAGATGAGCAACCATGCACTTTGTTATACAGACTTGGTCCTCAAGGTCGCACTCGGTGATGCACTCAAAGTAATTATCCACCGTCAGCCACCTCTCGGCAATTGACGCAACACTATGCTCATTACTGAAGGTGTCTCTCATTTCGCTTGACTCAAGGGCAATAATTTATGGGCATTCTTTTTGCGAGGTCAAGCCAGCCATTGCGCAACATAAAGCACTTAAGTGAAAATACTCTCTAGAGATAATGATTCTCATTTATAGATTGGAAGTGCGCCGTTCGCCGTCTACAGGTGCACTGGAGCCAATAAGGGAGCCGCAAACAGGCAGCAGGGAGCTCACACCGAGCTGATGGAGCCAAGATCGCGAAGCGCATCACGGGGCACTCAGCTACGCGGCAGAGGGGGCAATGCTGTTTCAGACGCAAAACCGCCTGCGGAAGACATTGGCAACGCAGGTGAAACGGTCGACTGATACCCATGCACCCGTGACGCTCACGGCCATGGATGCAGTGTTGCTGTCGCGGTTGCTGTTGAGGCGATTGGGCTGATGGCACATCGCCCAAGGCGACCACGGGCACTGGCTGAGGCTCTATTGGGGTTTCGGGTATGGCAGCGAAACAAGCGGA
>CAXQPR010000103.1:0-3082 GCA_964225855.1 Salipiger bermudensis
ACTGGTGATTTCAAAAGCCGTATGGCCGTAGTAGTCAAGGCCGCGCACCAGACGGGGATTGCACTGGTACGGAATCGCCAACGCATCCAACGCCTGCAAAACGGCCTGATGACGCGCCAAGCTCTCGGGCGCCAGGCTTTGCTCCAGCAAGGGGGCCTCCTCCAGCAAGGCCTTGGTCTGGGGATGTTTGCTGTCGAGAATGCGCAGGGGATTGGTGCTCAAACGCTGCTGCGCGTCAGCATCGAGTTGATCGCGGCGCGCTTCCAACCACTCCACCAAACAGGTGCGATAGGCCAGGCGATCGTCAGGCGTGCCGAGGCTGTTGATTTCCAGCGCCAAGCCTTCAACACCCAGATCGGCGAGAAGGTCCCAGGCCAACGCAATCACTTCGGCATCGCTGACCGCAGAGGAGACCCCCAACCACTCCACGCCAATCTGATGAAACTGACGCTGGCGCCCCGCCTGAGGACGCTCGTAGCGAAACATCGGTCCGCCATACCAAAGACGCTGAGCCCCCTGGGACAGCAGCCCGTTCTGCAGGGCAGCCCGCACCACCGATGCCGTGCCTTCCGGCCGCAAAGTGCAGGAGCGGTCGCCACGATCCTGAAAGGTGTACATCTCCTTGCCCACCACATCGGTGGCCTCACCGATACCCCGCGCGAACAGCTCGGTGACCTCCAGCAGTGGAGTGCGAATCTCGCGGCAACCCCACCGCTGGAAATGCCGGCGGGCCACCGCTTCCACCGCTTGCCAACGGCATGTCTGCTCTGGCAGCAGATCCACCATGCCGCGCAGGCTTTGCAGTTGCGTCATGGCAACGGTCGGAACAACCCGATCAGTTTGCCGGTGAACTGTCTTCACCCTTGCGGCGAGTCGTGCGGCCAGCGGTTTTTGGCGACGACTTGGGCGCAGACTTGGCCCGGGCAGCAGGACGCTTGGCCTTGGCCGTTTTGGCGGCTGGCTTGGCTTTGGTGCTCCGCGTTGCGGGCCTCTCAGCGGTTTGGGAGCTGGCATTGGATGCCGATGGAGAGCTCAACGGTGACGTTGCAGCCGTTGCCGCTGGCGCCATCAACTGCGCACTGAGACGGGTGAGCAGATCAGCTTGCGCGGCTTCAGAGAAGGAATAGCTGCCCACATGGGTGAGTGCAAAACGCTTGGAGATGAAGATGCGCCCACCGAGCGCACGCCAGCGGTTGCAGAACAGCCAGTCTTCGCTCATGAAGACCTTTTCGCCAAACAGGCCGCACTCGAAATAGGCGTACAAATGCTCGTTGATCGAGGGATCCAGGCCGCAATCGTCCATGTATTTCAATTCAGGCATGGCATCGGCCATGCGCTGAAACACATCACGCTTCAACAGCAGAAAACCGGTGCCAATGCGCTCCACCTCCGCCTTGCCGTCATCGGCTTCCCCATCGCCGATGGGATTGATGACGTAATCGATGGGGAGGCTCTTTTTCGGATAGCCACCACCAATCACATCAACATCTTCCTGGAGCAGCATCAGGATGTATTCCGGATCAAAGCCAATGTCGGCATCCAGAAACATCAAATGGGTGGCACGAGGGTTGTGCATCGCCCGCGCCACCAGGGCATTGCGCCCGCGCGGAATCAAACTTTCGTTGACGAGCGTGTCGAGGCTCCACTCCAGTCCCCACTGCGGTGCACGAGCAATGAAGCGCACAAAACTGGTGAAAGTGGCTTCCGAGATCTGACCGCCGTAGCAAGGAATCAGAAAATGGATATGCACGCGTCCACAACAAGATTGCGCTGATCCTATGGGTATTTTTTCGAAGCGATGGCAGGATCCTTGGCATTGCCTCTGCCTGTAACAGCATGGCCCTTCAGGATCTGGATTCGTTCCTCGCGAAGGTGGAGCAGAACCCCGATCTGCAGGAACAGCTCAGCCAACTCGACCTCCAGGGAGTGCTGCAGCTGGCAGCCAAGGAGGGATTTCAGTTGCGCGCGGCAGATCTACTGCGCGCTCAAGCCGAACAGATCCTGGCCATGAGTGACGACGAGCTTGATCTGCTGGTGGAAGGGGGCCTCGACGATCTGTTCGATATGCAGGACTTCCAGGCTTACCTGGACCGCTCCTGAACCGACACCACCAGGGCTGCCGCCAGATATCCCAAAGGATCTGGCGCCAAAGCCCCTTCCATCGGGCCGTTCCAAGTCCAGGCTGTTTGCGTGGTGGGATCCGTGCGATCTGGATCGGGCAACTGCATCACCAATAGGTTCCTGAACGCCTCGGGGCTGTCAATCAACGCTTCCAGCACGGCATGACCCTCCTGCTGTTCCTCCGCCGTGCCGTGGCGGAGCAGCATCAAAGCCCGCGAGAAGCGGAGCACTCGCTCTTGTTGCGCCCCAGGCATCACGGCTGCACCCGCGGAGGGCAGGCTTTGGTTGAAGCAAGCCTCAATCACGCCGCGCGGAAGCGAGCCCCGTGGCATCAGGCTCAACACCAAAGCATCAAGAGGCCACCAGTAAGCGCCAAACTGCTTCTGCTGAAGACGATTGCGCAACTGCTGCAATGCCTGAGCAGCCTGAGGAAGCGCTGGGTCCGCTGCCCAGTTCGCGAGCACGCAGTCATGAAGAGAACACCAACCGCTCAACTCCTTCGCAGGACGGTGGATGAAATCAGCGATGGCTTGTGAATCGCAGTAGGTGCGAACGCCATCGCCATCAACCCAGCCCATCGCCAGAAACTGATCCAAGGCCTCTGTCGATGGGCGCTGCAAGGCCAGCAAACAGCGACGCAACCAGATGGAACTGTCGAGATCAGGCGGTGTCCGGTGGCTGTAACCCACCGGCCGGGGCTGACCAAGAATCGATTCGAGCTGGTCAACCTGCTTGGCATAGGCCACTCTCAAGCGGGAATCGTCCCGCCATGGCGCCAGCAACGTGAGGCAAGCCAGCGGCACCCACTGATCAGAAACGCCAGGGCTGAGGGCAAACCCCCACCAACCATCGCTCGCCCCAGCAAGCCATTCAATGGCGCACTCCAGGGGGCTGCGGTGCTCTGTGGCCGCCTTACTGCCCGTGACCATCACCCCGAGATAGGCCTTGTGATCCACAGGAA
>CAXQPR010000104.1:0-4447 GCA_964225855.1 Salipiger bermudensis
AGCCGTTGGCGTCGCATGTTGTCGCTGCCGGCGTTTGCCTGGGCCGTGCTACGCCGCGGCAGGTGAACGCTCCTCTTTGGCGCCATACCGGGAGAACAGCCAAAAAAAATCCTGCCCGCTGGATTCATCAGCTGGGCAGGAAGTTGGATTGGATTCGGTTAATCCCGACTGAGGTCGACGGCTGAAGGCTTCAGCGGAAGCCGACGGACGCTTGCCAAACGAAGGCGAGAAGCAGGAAGAAGACAGGAATGATCGGCAGGATGTCCACAAGCGGACCGAAGGCTTGGTAGGCCTCGGGCAGTTGGGCCAGAAGATCGAGTGTGGTGGCGGCCATCCCGGCGATGTCTAGTTTCGATGAGCGGACGCTACCACGTGTGATGGGCCGGCGACTCAGGATCCCAGGGAGCGAAATCCTCTGAAAAACAGCCGTCCTGAATCGCTTGCCGCATGGCGGTGGTGAAGCGGATCAGATGGGTGAGGTTGTGCAGGCTTAACAGCGTCAGTCCCAGCAGTTCTTCACTGCGGATTAGGTGATGCAAATACGCCCTGGTGTGGCCTTTGCAGGCCACGCAGCTGCAGCTGGCATCCAAGGGCGTGTGGTCGTGGCGGAAGCGGGCATTGCGCAGGTTCCAGCGTTCGCCTCCCACCAGGGCGGTGCCATGGCGTCCGAGGCGCGTGGGCAGCACGCAGTCGAAGAGGTCGATGCCGTTCGCCACAGCTACGGCCATTTCCCGCAGCGTGCCAATTCCCATCAGGTAGCGGGGGCGATCGCTGGGGAGCAACGGGGTCACCTGGCGGACGATGCGGTGCATCTCCTCCACAGGTTCGCCCACGCTCACACCGCCAATGGCGATTCCAGGCAGGTCGAAATCCGCAGTTGTGCGTGCGCTCAGGTCACGGAGATGGGGATAGCAACCGCCCTGAACGATGCCAAACAGCGCTTGATCCGGTTTGGTGTGGGCGTCGGCACATCGGGCCAGCCAGGCATGGGTCCGCCGGCAGGCCTCTTCGACGTCGTTTTCCGTGGCTGGATAGGGAGGGCACTGGTCAAAGGCCATCGCCACGTCGGCCCCAAGGGCCATCTGGATCTCCATCGATTTCTCCGGGGTCAGCAGGATGCGACTGCCGTCCCGGGGGTTGCGGAAATCCACGCCGTGGTCGTCGATGCGATTGAGGTCCCCCAGGCTGAACACCTGGAAGCCGCCGGAGTCGGTCAACATCGGGCCGTCCCAGCCCATAAACCGGTGCAGGCCACCGGCGTCGGCCACCACCTGCTCGCCCGGTTGCAGATGCAGGTGATAGGTGTTGGAGAGCACCATCTGGGCGCCTGTCTGCGCCAGCTGCTCAGTGGTCACACCTTTAACGGTGCCGAGGGTGCCCACCGGCATGAATCGCGGCGTGGTCACCGGACCATGGGGTGTGTGAAAGCAGCCACAGCGCGCCTGGGTGTGGCGGCAGTGGGCGTCGATTTGAAAACGGAACACGGGCCAAACCGGGGCCATCCCTGACCCTACGGTGAGCCGGATCCCCTGCTCCGGTGCTGCACCGCTCCCGCCGATGGCCGCCGCCCCGTCCTGGTTGCGCGATCTCGCCGGCGCTTGGGTGTTCTATTCCGTGCTGCCGGCATGGCCGCGGCTCCAGCCAGCGTTTCAGCGCATCGCTCGCTTTGCGCCCTGGATTGGTTTGGTGATCGCTGCGTTGCAAATCGCTGTTTGGTTGCTGCTCCAGGTGCTGGGTTGGCCCCTTGTGGCCACGGTGCCGGTCTTGATCGCTCTGGGGGCCTGGGTCACCGGGGGCTTGCATCTCGATGGTGTGATGGACACCGCTGATGGCCTGGCCGCCGGTGCCTCCCGCCGGCTGGAAGCCATGGAGGACAGTCGTGTTGGGGCCAGTGGTGTGCAGGCGTTGGCTTTGGTGCTTCTGCTGCAAATGGGTGCCTTGTTCTGCTTGGCAGAGCGAGTTCCGATGTGGATGCCTTGGGTCTTGGGCGCGGTTGGCTTTCTGAGTCGCTGCTCTCCCCTCTGGGCTGTGCTCCGTTTTCCCTATTTAAAAAAAGATGGAACGGCTGGATTTCATCGGGAAGGAGCCCGGGGTTGGCGGGAAGTTCGACCTTCTCTGCTGGTGATTGTGGTGGCCCTGGTGATGGCTGGGGTCGTAGGCCAGGGGGTGTTGCTGGGCTGGATGCTCCTGGTCGGCCTGGCCTCCGCCCTTGTTGTCGCCGAGGCGCTGGGATCCCGCCTCGGAGGGCACACCGGTGACAGCTATGGGGCTTGCGTGGTCTGGACCGAGACCCTCACCCTGGTGCTGTTGGCGTTGATGCAGCCTCTTTGGGCGTCGTTGTCAGGGTGATCACAAACGCGTTGCCTTGATCCGGAAGCGCGGGATCCAGAT
Organism: Salipiger bermudensis; assembly: GCA_964225855.1. Lineage (GTDB taxonomy): Bacteria > Cyanobacteriota > Cyanobacteriia > PCC-6307 > Cyanobiaceae > Synechococcus_C. The sequence goes on from CAXQPR010000104.1 coordinate 2,392, forward strand.
CGGCGGGACGATTGGCGAGGGTTAGCGTTCCGCCGCGCTCTTCCGCCAGTTGGCGTCCGAGGGCCAGTCCGAGGCCACTGCCGCTGCGGTCTTGGCTGCTTGTTCCACGGATTCCGCGTTCGAAAATGCGCTCTCGTTCTTCGACTGGAATCGGAGAGCCTCCATCCCAGAGGCACAGTCCCTGGTCGAACACATGCAGCCCAAGGGGAGCCCCTGAGGGGCTGTAGCGAAAGGCATTTTCCATCAGGTTGGCCAGGATTTCGGCCACCACGGCGTCGGCGGCAGGTCGTGGTTGTTGCATCCACGTTGGCCACTGATCCGGGCCATGCCATGGCCGTCCCTGCAGCGCGGCGGTGGCGGCTGCTCGCTCAGCCAGTGGCGTCAAGAGCTCCTGCAGGGTGATCGGCGGTTGATCAGGAAGAACGGGAGGTAGCAACAGTGGTGTGGATGTGTCGCTGATCAAGCGATCGGTGGGTTGACCGATGCGGTCGAGAGCACTGACATAGCGATCCAGCTGCCCTTGCTCCTGCAGCAGGTTTTCCACCAGGGCCCGGTGGTCGCTGTCAGGCCCGAGACGGCGGAGCAGGAGCTGGGCATAGGTGCGTAGGGCCGCCAGCGGGTTGCGCAACTGGTGCACCATCAGGTTGAGCTGCAGGCGGTGCTGCTCGAGTTGCTCCAGCAGCCGGGTTCGTTCCAGATCCAGGCTGAGGCACTGGGCCATCGCATTGGCGCTTGCCTGCAGGCGTTGATCGAGGTCCTGGCTCCAGCTGTGATCGCTCTGGCGTTCAGCCCGGAGGGCACCCAGCAACAAGTTGCCTTCCCGCAGGGGGTACCAGCGGCGTTCCGGGCAGGGAGTCCGGAGTGTGGGGTCTGCTTGGGCGGCTGGCAGCGGCGTAGCGGTGTCGGGCCACTGGTCCACCATCACCAGGCTGGTGGCTTCATCGTGTTGTCCCTGAGCTGCATACAGCACGACATGGGTCAGACAGCCCGCTGTGCCGAGGCTTGCAAGCTGTTGACGCACCAGTTGCAGAAAACGATCCGTCAGCTGCATGGCGTCAAGGGTGACCTTCGATACAGACGACCTCCAGGGCTGCGTTCTGCCCGGGGCTTGAAAAATTGGGAAAAAGTCTTAAGATCTGAATGAACGACCGATAGCACAACGCCCCCGAGGCGGATTGCATCACTGTCGAACCTGCTTCGCTTGCGTTTTCCGCAAAGGTGAGGCTACAGCAGAGGTTGAACACAATCCGTCTCTGTCAACGCCGATCTTTTCGGTGAAGGTTCATCACGTGTCTAAGTGTGGGGTGGGGATTCCCGCACTGCAAGTCCCTTTGGCTGCTGACGTCTGGACTTTGGTCCTGCTCTTTGTTCCCTCTATCGCCTTCCCAGATTTTCCTTAATCATGTCAAAGAAGCGCAAGCGGATTAGCCGCCGCCGTTTGGCGGGTCAGCGGGTTCTTGCCCATGTGCCCACCTTCCATCTCGAAACCGGGGAGCACAAGCCTGTGACGGCCGCTCGTCGTTATCTGGCTGAAGGCGGCATCACCCCACCGGCCTTGCTGCGTGTGCGTCGCAATGAGCACACCACGGATCATTTCTTCTGGGGCGAAAAGGGCCTTTTCAGCGCCCAATATGCCGAGGAAAATCATTTCCTCTTCCCTTCCCTGCGCGCCATCGTTGACAAGGTCGGCGAAGAGGTGATCTTCGAAGGTCTGGAGCTGGCCTCCGACGACTGGGAAGAAATGGAAGAGTACGAATACGCTTTCGTCTGAAGCAGCCCTCGGGCCATTCGCAGCTAACAGTTAGCCCTCACGCCCGGCTTGCACAAGCCAGGTGTCGAGGGCTTTGCTGATGACGGAGAACACGTCCTCAGGAATCGTGTGGCCCCCTTCGAACGTCGTCAGGCTCACGTCGGCACGTCCGGCTGCCAGGCGCTGTTGGATCTCTTTGGCTGCACTGCAGGGCACCACTTCGTCTTGACGGCCGTGGATCAGCAGCACCGGAGGACGCTCTGCCGGTGCGCTCCAGTGGGGGTGGGGGTAGCCGCTGCAGGCGAT
>CAXQPR010000105.1:0-27244 GCA_964225855.1 Salipiger bermudensis
GCTGTGGCTCTGGAGATGATCCACACCATGTCGCTGATCCACGATGATCTGCCGGCCATGGACAACGACGATCTGCGTCGTGGTCGTCCCACCAATCACAAGGTGTACGGCGATGCTGTGGCGATCCTCGCTGGCGACGCCCTGCTGACCCGCGCCTTCGAGATGGTGTCGCTCCGTAGCCCAGGGGTGTCTGCTGAGCGCTTGCTCAAGGTGGTGGGCGAGCTCTCGCTTGTAGCGGGTGCCCCCGGCTTGGTGGGCGGCCAGGTGGTTGACCTGGAATGCGAGGGCAAGGATGTCGACCTCGACACCCTGGAATACATCCATCTGCACAAAACCGGAGCCCTGCTCAAGGCCTGCGTGATTACCGGCGCCCTGATCGGAGGTGCCGATGAGGCCCAACTCGATTCCTTGCGCACCTATGCCCGCGGGATCGGCTTGGCCTTCCAGATCGTCGACGACATCCTTGACGTCACGGCCAGCAGCGATGTGCTTGGTAAAACCGCCGGCAAGGATTTGATCGCTGACAAAACCACCTATCCCAAATTGCTGGGTCTTGAGGAATCCCGTCAGCGCGCCAAGGGCTTGATTCAGGAGGCCAAGGCCTCGTTGGATGCTTTCAAGCCAGTCGGAGGTGGTTCTGTGCAGGCTGCGCCGCTTCTGGCCCTGGCGGATTACGTGATCGGGCGTGATTGCTGACCATGCACGCGTTCTTGTTCTCCAGCCTCTCCCCAGCTGCGCAACTGCTGGATAACGGTGTGCTCGCCTGGGGCTTGGTCGCCTGCGGCTTGGCCCAGCTGTCCAAGCTGCTGATTGAACTGGTGCTGCACCGCCGCTGGCGGCCGGCCGTTCTGATCGAAACCGGAGGGATGCCTTCGAGCCATTCCGCCCTCGTGACTGGCACTGCCGCAGGGGTGGGTTGGCAAAGCGGTTTCAATGATCCTCTGTTCGCCCTGGCGGCCACCGTGGCATTTGTGGTGATGTACGACGCCAGCGGCATTCGCCGCGCTGCCGGATTCACTGCAGCTCGGGTCAACGCTCTGCCAGACAGCGCCTGGGAGGAGACCCCTGCCAAGCCGCTCAAGGAAACCCTGGGTCACTCCCGCCTTGAAGTGCTGGTGGGCAGCCTGCTGGGACCGGCCATTGCCCTGCCAGGACTGGCCTGGGCCGGATCTCCCCTGGAGCTGGCGCAGCGGATCGGTCAGGCAATCGGGTGAGTGACGCTGAAGCCCCCCTCCCTGGGGATCTAACCGCAGACCTCACGGATGATCAGCGGGAGGCGGCTGATGCCTTTTCTGCGTGGCTGCAGATCAGCTCCCCTGGGGTCCCCTTTGTGCTCAGTGGGTTTGCGGGCAGTGGCAAAACCTTCCTCTCGATGCGCCTGTTGCGCATGGTGGAAGCCACCGGGCTGTGCTGGACCGTGGTGGCCCCCACCCACAAAGCCGTCGGTGTCTTGCGTCAGGCCCTCAGTCTCGAAGGCTTGCAGCCCACCTGGTATCCATCCACGATTCACCGCCTGCTGCGCCTCAAGCTCAAGCGGCAGGGCGACCGTGAGTTGTGTGAGCCCACCGAGCAGACAGCCATGGCCCTGGAGCATCTGGGGCTGGTGCTGATCGATGAAGCGTCGATGGTCGACAGCTCCCTGTTGCAGGTGGCTCTGCAATGTGCCCACCCCTTCCGCACCCGCCTGGTGTTTGTGGGGGATCCGGCGCAGCTTCCGCCCGTCGGGGAGGCGGACAGTCCGGTGTTTGCGATGGAGCGTGCCAATGCCGCCTGCCTGCAGCAGGTGGTGCGTCATCAGGGACCTGTTCTCCAGCTGGCGAGCTGTTTGCGGGACGGCAGCCTGGCCTGCGAGCGTCCGCCGTTGCTGCCGCTGTGCTCCACGCAGCAGGGAAGTGTGGCCAGTCTCGATCGCTCCGCCTGGCTCGTGCGTGCCCAAGAGGCGCTCAAACAGGCTTCGATTTGCGATAACCCCGATGCGGCTCGCATTCTTTGCTGGACGAATCGCAGTCTTGAGCAGTTGGTTCCCCATGCCCGTCGGGCGATTCACGGCGAGATGGCCGACCAGATGCCGGTGTTGCCTGGTGAGGTGCTGATCACGCGCACTGCGGTGATGGCACCCGCCTCCAGGGATGGGGCAGAAACCGGGGAAGAGCCGGATCTGGTGCTGGGCTCGAACCGGGAACTGGTGGTGGAAGACGTCACACCAGAGCGGTGTGACCTCAGTCAATTCGGCCTCAGTGATGCTGATCTCAATGGGGGTGGACAGCTGTCACTGGATGGCCTAGGCACACAGGTGATTGACACCCTCAATGCCCGGGTGCGTTGTGGTGAGTTGGAACTCACGCTGCGCCTGCAGCCACCGGTGGGAAGTGAGGCCCGCCAGCAGCTCGACAGGGTGTTGCAGCGACTGCGCACCCAGGCCCGCGATGCGGGCAAGCGCAATGGCCGGCCGCTGTGGCGCCGCTTTTTTTTGATTCGCGATGCCTTCGCCTCCCTTGGGCCTGCGGCCGTGCTGACCGTGCACCGCAGCCAGGGGAGCAGTTTCGGGGAGGTGTTTGTCGCTGATGACGTCTTCTGGCCCCAGGATCTGGCCCTGCGCCGTCAGCTGGTTTATGTGGCGGTGAGCCGGGCCCGCCACGGTGTTTGGTTGGTCGGTCGTCAGGCTCCATCGGCTCTGACGCAGCGCTGGCAGGACGCGCTGGCCTGAGGCCTGTTCAGTTGAGCATCAGGCCGCTGATCCCCTGCCAGCCCAGATAGCCCCCGAGGGCAAGGCTGACGCCGCTGACCACCAGCTCCCCCCGGGCGAACAACACCTGCTTGCCTTTCTCGAGCAGTGGCAGCACCTTCTCCCGACCGATCAGCACAGCGCCCAACGGCAGCATCAGCAACAGGCTTGCACCGGTGGTGAAGGCCAGCAGGCCCACCAGCTCCTGCCAGGTGGGCAACCCAGCGGCCAACACCACGGCTGCGGATTTGGCGAACAAGAACAGGTCGTCTGGGCTGGCGACCTCGGTGAGGGCTCCCAGTCCCAACAGCAAGGGCAAGGGCATGGCCACAAACCGATCAATGCTGCGGGTCCAGCTGGGTGGGTTGTCGCCATCGGCAAACGCCCTCAGCAGTTCTTTGACACCGATGGCGATCAGGGCCCCACCCGCCAGGAGATCCAGCCCGGTGCGGTGGTCGGAGCCTTGGGTCATGTCGAGCACCAGGGTGTGCCCCACGGTGAGCAGCAGGCTCACCGTCGCCAAGGTGGTGATGATCCAACCGGCCACAAACCAGCCTCCGCGGGCCACGGGATTGGGGCCCAGCAGCAGCAGCAGCAACACGGCAATGTGAATGGGCGAAAGGCTGATGCCAGCGCCATAGGCCAGCAGTTCTGCCCAGAGGGTGGTGTCGCTCATCCCAACGGCTCCTGCGGTGCTCTGGTTGATGTTGCCGCAGCAGCAGGTCAGAAGGCACCGGAGGTGGGCGCATTCCAACGGCTCACCGCCCGCTGACCGTGTTCATGGCCCAGCACACAGATCGAACCAGTGCTCAGCTTGAACAGCCCTCCACCCTGCGCGCCAAGGCCGAGCCAGGTGCCGGTCAGGGCCCGCAGCAGGTGGCCGTGGGCAAAGAGGGCCACATCCCCTGGCTCGGCAACGGCCATGGCCCGTTCGATCACCTGTTGGCAGCGGGCTTGAACCGCCTCCGCGTCTTCCCCATTCGGGCATCCATGGGTCCAGATCGACCAGTCGGGCACGTTGCGTTGAATCTCTGCTGTGGTGATGCCTTCGTAATCGCCGTAGTTCCACTCCTGCAGGGCCTCCATCACCACGACCTGGTCTCCCAAGCCGCCCAGCTCACAGGTGCGCTTGGCGCGTTGCAGCGGAGAACTGAACACTGCCGCGAAGGGGTGCTGGCTGAGCACGGGAGCCAGCCCCCGTGCTTCGGCTTCTCCTTCCGGCAACAGGGGCAGGTCGGTGGAGCCGGTGTGGCGACCGTTGAGGGCCCATTCCGTGGCCCCGTGACGCAGCAACCAGAGCTGTCGGGTGTTCATCGGCGATCGGGTTAGGGCTTGATCTCAAACCAGTCATCGCCGGTGACCGGCAATTGGCTCAGGCGCACCATGCGCACATTGGCGCCGCTCGGCCCCCGCTCGCACCACAGGCGCAATTCGTTCAGCTCCAAGCTGGATCCTTCCACCTGGACTTCCACCCGGCCATCGTGGAGGTTGCGGACCCAGCCGCTCAACCCCAGTTCGGTGGCCCGTCGGCAGCAGGCGCTGCGGAATCCGACCCCTTGCACTTCCCCTTCCACCATCAGCCTCCAGCGCTCGTTCAGCTGATGGGTCTTGGGTTTCTGTCGGGTGACGAAGCGACCGCGGTCTTGCCCGTTGCGGCCTCGACTGCGGCGCGCCATCGGCATGAGATCGTCCAGCATCCGCCCCAGTGGAGGTGGACCCAGCTGGCGTGAAGACTTGGGTGATTCCATCCTTCCCTCCGACGGGGAACCTGCCACCCTTCAACCTGCCAAAGGGTTCGCAACTTGCCAACTGCGTCGGCCGATGGAGTTTCCGCACTTAGTTCCCAGCGATGGAATTCATGGCCTGTCAGCGTCTCGCCGCGGCGCAGCAGCAGGCCGTCGTGCTCCGCTTCAAGCCGCCGATAGCCCACCTGCAGTCGCCCCTTCTTGGCATGAAAAGGGAGAACTCCCGCCATGGCGTGGGATTGCCCGCTCCCATCGGTGAGACTCTGCCCCATCAACAACATGCCGCCGCATTCGGCGTAGATCGGGCGTTGGCCAAACCAATCGCGCAGGCTGGACAGGCTGCGTTGGCATTGACTGAGCTCGGCGGCATGCAGCTCAGGGAAACCGCCCGGCAGGATCAGGCCGCAGGCCTCGTCCGGTAGCGGTTCATCGGCGAGCGGCTGCCAGGGAATCACTGGCATCGCTAGAGCATCCAGCCAGTCCTGCATCTCCGGATAGCGGAAATGAAAGGCCTGATCCCTTGCCACGGCCACCGGGAGAGGCGACAGGGGGGTCTCAACGGGTTGGCGGCTGCACTGTTGTTGCACCGGGTCGGGGCCGACGGGAGGGGCCTCCAGCAGCGGTCGAAGCGCCTCCATCTGCAGGTGCTCCTCGGCCAATGTCGCCCAGGCATCGAGCCGTTGGCGGAAGGCTTCGATTTCGTGGGCTGGGGCCAGCCCCAGGTGGCGACTGGGGAGTTCCAGCTCGACGGTGCGAGGCAGGCAGCCCAGCAGGGGCACGCCAATGCCATCCAGCACCTCTTGCATCAGTTGCCGATGGCGTGGTGTGCTCACCCGATTCAGCACCACACCCGCCAGGTTCAGGGCAGGATCGTGGAGCTGAAACCCCCGCACAAGGGCAGCCAGGGATTGGGCCTGACCGCCTGCATCGACCACCAGCACCACGGGCAACCCCAGCAGGCGAGCCACCGCAGCGCTGCTGCCCTCGCTGGTGGGGCCGATGCCGTCAAACAGCCCCATCACTCCCTCCACCAGACAAAGCTGTGTGCGGCCGCCATGGCCGTGGAAGCTGTCGCGGACCCAGGCTTCACCACACAGGGGCAGGTCCAGGTTGCGGCAGGGCAGCCCTGCTGCAGCACCAAGCAGTTGGGGATCGAGGTAGTCGGGCCCCACCTTGAATGGCTGAACACTGAGCCCATGGCTGCGGGCCCAGGCGATCAAACTCAAACTGAGCAGGGTTTTGCCGCTGCCACTGGCCGGTGCAGCGATCAGACAGGCCATGGACGTCTCGGGCGGTGAAGGGGGGGGCCGCCCGAGGCGGATCAGTGAATCAGCTTCGCAGCCAGAGGCGCTGCTGCCGCCAGCAACGGATTGGTGGTGTCGTGGCCACCTTCCAGCAAGCGAGCCACATCGGCTTCAACTGGGCTGTGCTGCACAGGCACCACTCCCTCGATCAATTCCATGCTGGCCATCCCGCCTGCTTCCAGGCGCATGCAACCGCCGGATTCCGCGCACAGAATCACACAGGCTGCGGGCTGGTTCTCCGGCTGACAGATCAAGCGAAGCCCAACGATCTGACCGGGGTGGATGCTCGGTAGCCCCATCGGCACCGCCGCGAGCCGGAACTTCACGGCCGCGCCATCGGAGCGGCTGAAGCTGGCCGTGATGCTGTGGTCGGGCTCGTCTTGGCGGCTGTTCAAGGTCCAGCCCAGGCGATCGGCGATCCAGGCGGCTAGCAGCAGACCCTGCACGGGATGATCCCCTTCCACGTCGATATCGAGTTGCACAACGTGGCCAAGGGCATTGCGGCGCTCGGGAGGGTCGAAGACCATGGCCAGGGTCTCGCGCCAGCTCCGCAATCTGAGCCAGTTGAGGTCGTTCACCGACTGGCCAGCTTCGATCCGGTCTCGCAAGAGATCCAGGCCGTGCACCGGCTCTCCGACGGCGGAGTCGAGGATCAGCCGCCGGGGGCGTACGGCCAACTGCTGCAGCAATTCCGGGGCTTCATCCAGGCTGCCGTTCCACCACACCCAGGAGGGAAGGTCCTCCGGCAGCAGCGGTTGCAGGATCGTTAGCCCCTGTTGGAGGGCCGTGTGGCCACCCCGCAGCACTACCACATCGCCGCAGGCTGCTGTCCCCCCACCTTCTTCGGGTAGAGGGCAGTAGGCCGCGACCAGGGTTTCGAGCCCTTGGGCGCTGTCGAGGCTTGGGGCCAGGGTGATCAATCGGCGGGGACGCAGTGCGCTCACCGCGGCATCCACGTGTTGACCGCGCAGGTCATCGCTTCGATGGTCGCCGCTCATCCTGGCCAGGGCCTCGCTCACCTCGGCACTCAGGGGCGGCGTGCTCAGGGCTAGATCGCTGTCGGTCACCACCTGGCGGGCCGCAGCGATCACGTCATCCTGTTGCACACCCGTGATCGGGCCATTGATCCGGCCGGTCCGTACGAGCTGCTGCTCCACCCAGGCCGGCTGCCACACCAGGAGGCAGAAGGTGTGGGCTCCTTGGGAGGTGGGTTGGTCCTTGGTCCACAGCTGCTCGAGGTAGCCGGGCACCTCCGAGGGGGGGAGCTCCAGGGGGGTCTGAAGGGTGAGCTGGGGAGACATAGGAGCGCGAGGCGGGTGGGCTGGAGGCGAGGAGAAGTCAGTGATCGACGAACTGTTGAAGACCGCCTCAGGGGCGTCGCCACAGCAGCCCATCGCGGGCCAACATCGAATCGGCGGCGGCAGGGCCCCAGGTTCGGGATTCATAGGGGTGGATGGGCAGGCGCCAGGGGCTGTCTTCGATCAGTTCGAGCAGCGGCGTGTACAGGCGCCAGGCGGCCTCCACCTCATCACTGCGGGTGAACAGGGTGGGATCGCTGAGCATGGCGTCAGCCAGCAGGCGCACATAGCCCTCATCGGACGGCTCACCGAAGGATTCGTCGTAGGAGAACTCCATTTCCACAGGTCGGCTGCGCATGCCTGAGCCTGGAGACTTGACTTCGAAGCGGAATTCCGCACCCTCATCGGGCTGGATGCGCAGGATGAGCTGGTTGGCCGTGGGGCTGCCCCCGGCTGCATCGAAGAGATGGACCGGTGCTTCCCTGAAGGTCAGCACCACTTCACTCAGTCGTTTGGCGAGACGCTTGCCGGTGCGCACGTAAAAGGGCACCCCTTGCCAGCGCCAGTTGTCGATGAACAGTTTCATCGCCACATAGGTTTCGGTGGTGCTGTTTGGGTCCACGCCGGGCTCTTCGCGATACCCCTTCAACGGGGAGGTCTGGCTGCCGCCAGGGCCGTATTGCCCCCGAATGCAGCAATTCCAGGGCTCCAGCTCATCAGCCAATCGCGCCGCTTGCAGCACCTTGGCTTTTTCGCTCCGGATCGCCTCAGGATCGAATCGACCAGGGGTTTCCATGGCGGTGATCGCCAGCATCTGCGTGAGATGGTTCTGCACCATGTCGCGCAGGGCCCCTGAGCCTTCGTAGTAACCAGCGCGTTCCTCGACCCCAACAGTTTCCGCTGCGGTGATCTGCACGCTGGAGATGTAGTTGCGGTTCCAAATCGGTTCGAAGATCGTGTTGGCAAACCGCAACACCATGATGTTCTGGACTGTTTCTTTGCCCAGGTAATGGTCGATCCGGAAGATCTGATTTTCCTGGCCGCAGGATTGCACCACTTTGTTCAGGGCCTGGGCGCTGCTGTAGTCGCGGCCGAAGGGTTTTTCGATCACGACACGACTGCGTTCCGGGTCGCGCAGTAGGCCGGCATCAGCCAAGGCACGGCAACCACTGCCGTAAAACTTCGGCGACACCGACAGGTAAAACGTGCGGTTGTTGCGTGTGGCTCTGAGCCGGTCAATGGCATCCAGGCGGGTGCCGAGCCTCACCACGTCCTGGCTTTGTTGCAGATCCACCGGTTCGTAGAACATGCCTGCGGAGAATTGCTCCCAGGCCTGCGGATTTTCGCTGACCTTGTCAGCCATCGCTTCAGCCATTTTGGAGCGGAATTCTTCATCGCTCCATGGGCGTCGAGCACAGCCCAGCACGGCAAACTCGCTCGGTAGCCGTCGCTGCAGGAACAGTTCGAACAGGGCGGGCACCAGCTTGCGGTGGGTGAGATCGCCGCTGGCGCCAAAAATCACCAGGCACTGCGGTGCAATCACCCGTTCCTGACGGAGGCCAACCCGCAAGGGGTTCGTCGTCATCGTGGCGCTCATGGATCACCAGGCTCTGACGCAGGTTTAACCAGGATTCGCGTAACAGACAGCAACCTTCAGCTTCCCTGCCATGTTTTGTCGCTGACTCCACATCAAGCGGTCAATAAAAAAGCCCGCCTCGAGGGCGGGCTGAGCTGAAGCGATCGACCAGGGGGTCAATAGGTTTCAACGTGCCAGCGCTCAGCTTTTTTGAGCTGGGGACGCAGGACACTCCAGTCGAGACCCTTGGCTGCCGCTGCTGCCGTCATGGCTTCGTCGATGCCGGGCTCCATGCCGCGCAGACCGCACATGTAAACGTGAGTCTTGGGATCTTCAATCATCGCGAAGATCTCGTCGGCATGCTCCAGAACGCGGTCCTGGATGTACATGCGGCCGCCCTTGGTGTTTTGCTGCTCGCGGCTGATGGCCTTGGTGTAGCGGAAGTTCTCGGGGTACTCGCTTTCGTAACGGTTGAAGTCGTCGTCATAAAGCAGGTTTGGCGTTTTGGGCGCGCCCATGAATAGCCATGCCTTGCCACGGAAATTCCAGCCGTTCTTCTCGCGCTCGGAGGATTCGAACATGCGGCGCAGGTAGGTCCGCATCGGCGCGATGCCAGTGCCGGTGGCAAACATGATCACGTTGGCTTCTTCATCCTCAGGAAGAAGCATTTCTTTGCCCACAGGGCCGGTGATCTTCACCTTGGCTCCAGGCTCGATGTCGCAGAGGAAGGTGGAGCAGACACCGTTGATGGTTTCCCCGTCTTTTTCGTACTGCAGCTGACGCACGCAGAGCGAGACGGTGTTGCCCGCCATGTCGTCGCCATGGCGTGTGCTGGCGATCGAATACAGACGGAGCTTGTGGGGCTTGCCCTTGGCGTCTTCGCCGTCGGGGATGATGCCGATCGACTGACCCTCGACGTAGTTCAGATGGGGGTCGCCACCGCTCAGGTCAAAGGTGATGTGATTGACCCGCCCGATCGCACCTTCTTGCAGAAGGCTGTAGTTCTCGGTGACGGTGCCTATGAAGGGTGTTTTCGGTTTGTAAAGGTTGACCGGAACGGCTTGATGGGCTGGCTTCTTCGTCACAGGGGCTTTCGCAGAGGAGGCTTTCGAGGAGTCAGCCTTGGCAGGAGTCGGCTTGGGTTGATCGGATGCTGCTGGTGACTCCGAGGACGGAGTGACCGAAAGCACCTGGCCGCCGCCGGCGGTAATCAGACGCAGAGTCGCCTCCAGGCGGCTGTAGGGAACGAAATAGGAACGCTCGGTCTTGCGTTGGCGACCTGCTTGAAGTCCCTGGCTGACGACCGTGAACATCCGCTCATCGGATCCACCAGAACCAGCAGTGCTGACGCGCATGGGGTTTGTCTAACCACTAAACGGCGCGATCATAGGCGTGATGCGCTTTTTTAGGACCTTTCTTTGTCGTGAGCTGCAACGCAGGCCACAGACGAGGGGCCGCAGTGTGTGCAAAGCGACCTTAAAGTCCTGTTGAAGAAGCTTCAGTTTTTGCTGCGACCTTCCATTGGCGTCCTCTGAGCCCACCGCTGTCCAATCCAGGCCTCTGTTCAAGGGGCTGCCTGGAGTCGGTGTTCGGCGGCAGACCATCGAACAGACCATGGAGCGTTTGCCCCAAGGCACGCGCCGGCTCGCCGTGCAATTGAGAACTCCCCTGGGGCTCGATCTGCTCTGGAAGGTCCTGACGGATTACGACCAGCTCAGCAGCTTCATTCCCAACCTCAGTAGTAGTTCGCTTGTTTCCCGCGAGAACAACTGCGTCCACCTCGTTCAGGTTGGAAGTCAGCAACTGCTGGGATTGAAATTTTCTGCTCAAGTTGAACTGGAGCTCACCGAGCATCGGCCCGAGGGTCTGCTTCGGTTTCGGATGATTAAGGGGGATTTTCGACGTTTCGAAGGCTCCTGGCGTCTGCAGGCCTTGCCCGATGGAACGTCTTTGCTCTACGACCTGACGGTTCAGGGTTGCATGGGCATGCCGGTTGGATTGATTGAGCAGCGTCTGCGCAGTGATCTCTCGGACAACCTGTTGGCGGTTGAGCAGGAAGCATTGCGCCGTCAAGGGCCCCATTAATCCGTTCCCGCTGGATTGATTGCGACGAAGCCTTCGTGTGATGGGGCGGACCGATCGGTCTTGAATGGTTTTTCGTCGTTGAAGACGCGAATCGATAAACACAAAAAAAACACCCAAACTTGGGTGCTTTTTTGATGATTTGCTTTGAAAGAATCAAAGCTTTTGGTATACCCCCAAGGGGATTCGAACCCCTGTCGCCTCCGTGAAAGGGAGGTGTCCTAGGCCTCTAGACGATGGGGGCGAGGCCGTGTTCGGGGCGTTGTGTTCCCGACCACCAGTAGAAATTACGGGTCCGACGGACCCTCCGTCAAGACACTGGTCGGATCCTGTTCTGGCTTGCTTTGGTCCTGTCCCTGCCAGACGGGAACAGTGAAGAAAAAGCACGCTCCTTCGCCTGGTTCCGACACCACCCAGATCTTGCCGCCGTGCACTTCAACGATGCGTCTGCAGACCGAAAGGCCCACCCCAAAACCGGAGGTTGCACTTGAGGTCTGAGGCAGTCGCACACGGTCGAGGAAGATTCGCTCCTGTTCTTGGGTCGGGATGCCCGGCCCGCTGTCACAGACGCTGACCTGCAGCCACTGGCTCGTGCGGTGCAACATGGTCAGGCTCACCTGGCCCCCGTCCTGCGTGAATTTGAGAGCGTTTTCCAACAGGTTGAGCAGCACCTGACGCATGCGCCGTTGGTCGGCATAAACCTTCGGTAGGTCGGAGGGAATGTCGGTCTGCACCGAGACGTCCCGACCGAGCCATTGCTTCTCCAGTTCCAGGATCGCTTCGGCCGCCACATTGGCCAGGTTGAGGCGTTGGGGATTGAACATGGCCTCCCATCGCGTGCTGCCCACTTCGAGCAGATCTTTCGAGAGCAGCGCAATCTCCTCGAGGCGACGCTTGAGCACATCCTGAAATCGATTGTGGTCGATCTGCCCCAGTTGCTGACTCTGCAGCGCAAGGGTTGCTGCCGTCAGGGGGGTGCGCAGTTCATGGGCCACCATGCGCAACAGCCGCTCCTGCGCTTCGAGACGGTCGATCAGGGTCTCGTTTTCCTGGCGCAAGACCAGCAGTTGATCCTCCAGTTGCAACTCCCGTTGCGTTCGGCTCCCATCGAGATCGGTGGGTTTGAGACTGATGGCCAGATCACTCACCACCTCGTCTTCCTGCCAGCGCGGCATCCAGCCCCGCAGCTGCTGGTTGATGCTGCTCCCGGCAAACACCTGCTTTGGTGCTGGTTGGAGCTTGATCAGCGCCGGGGTGACCACCAGTCGGTGCAGCTCGAGCAGCTCTGGATGGGTGTTGGGGTCAGCAACTTGGAGGGCGACTTCAAACCCACAGTCGTCGCTTTCCAGAAATTGAATCAGCGATCGCAGGTCTCCACTGGACAGGTGATGCCTGCCTGCCACCAGCAAAAGCTTCAGATGCTGACGCTGATCGGAAGCTTCCCCATCCACTGGACGGTGATTGCCAAAGTTGACGCTCACCTTATGGGTTTTTGCAGCGCTGGGCAGATTCGCTATGACGAAGTTGAACAGACTGTTGCCCTCCGGGTGTTGCCATGCCGTTACTCCCTCTTGAGAGACGGGGCGCCCAGCAGCCCCCGGAAGGCCCTCCCCCCGGGGAGCGGTTCAACCTCGACAGCAACCTTCGTCGTTGGTTTGCGCGCAACCTCGGCATGTGGCGCTCTCGGCGTCAATACATCTTTCAACAGGATGAGGTGATGTATCTCGACATGGTGATTCGTGTCGAGATCTTTGCTGAATCCGCCGTGGGTGCCCCGCGTTACCGCTTCAGCTGGTGGCCCGAGAAAGAGACCGACTTCTTTGAGCGCAAACTTCTTTATCGCCGAGAAGGCGTGATGGAAGCCACCCTGCTGGGCCATCAGTTGCAACGGGATCGTGCCTATTTGGAAGACATGCCTGTGCGCACGCAGATCCGTCAGGTCGATGAGCATGAAGTGGTGTTTGAGTCGCATTACGCCGATTGGCACGTGCTTGAGCACACCCGACTGATTGATCAGGATCGTTATCGCTCACGGGCGATCTACAGCTGGCAAAACGGCGAGTTGGCGATCGTTGAGCATCACCATGAAACGCGGCTTGAAGATGCTGCTGAACCGATTGCGGCCTGAAGGATCAGAAGCCCCGGTGGGGGTGTTGTGTGGACCAGATCAGATTTAGTCATCGATTGACTGGTGAATCACCGCTCAGATGCGGCACCATGGGCCAGAGATTCGACTCCGTCAGTTGTTTAAGTCGTCCCGCGCCATTCGCCTGCTCCTGTCTGCCACTGCGGCTTTGGCTCCCCTGACTCTGGAGTCAGCATCCGCTCAGGCACAACAGGCTGCCGCTTCCAAGCCCGCTGCTCAGGAAGACATTTTCCTTTACCGCGGCATGGGCTCTTCCTATGTCTGTAATGCACGGGCTGCCAAGGTTGAGTTCCCGAAGGCTGTTGGCATCGCTGCCGCGACCTACGTACAAGTTCTGAATGGTCGCCATGGCGGCAAAGTTCAATCGGTGGGTCAGCAGAAACTGACCAACGAGCAACTTCTCGCCGGTGCCGAGTTCCAGATCATCACGGGTGCTCTTCAGTACTGCCCCGATGAGGTGCCGGCTGATGTGAAGGCCAAGATTGAAGAAGCCATCAAGAAGCAGAACGCCAAAGCCGGTCAGTGATCGCGATTTTCTGAACGACCAGCCGCGGTCGTCGCATCGTCAGACCCCACCGTTGCCCCAGGCATCGGTGGGGTTTTTGCTGTTGAACAGCTGCCAATGCCAACCCGGGCACGCCAGGATCTGAGCACTGCATGAGCGCCATGGCTGCTGCTTCCACCGTTCGTCTCTCGGATTACCGGCCCTTTCCGTTTGTGGTCCCCCATGTGGCCCTGGATGTGGTGGTGCAAGAGCGGTTGGTTCAGGTGACCTGCCGGATGGAGATGGAACCACGGCTGCAGTCAGGGGCTTCTGAATCCCTTGCGCTGCGTGGGGTGGACCTTGAGCTCATCGAGGTGCGTCTGGATGATCAGCCGCTCTCCCCTTCTGACTACAGCTGTGATGCCGAAGGATTGCTGGTGCATCACCCCCCGGCACGTGCTTTTTGTCTGACGACGGTCTGCCGGCTTGATCCCTTCGCCAATGCCTCCCTCGAAGGGCTTTATGCCAGCGGGGGAATGCTGACAACCCAATGCGAAGCGGAAGGCTTCCGGCGCATCACCTTTCATCCCGATCGGCCGGATGTGCTTAGTCGCTATCGCGTCCGCATCGAGGCCGATCGAGAGCGTTATCCGGTGCTGCTCTCGAACGGCAATCTGATCAGTGCTGGGCCAGTGGATGGTCAGCCCTCACGTCATGAAGCGGTCTGGGATGACCCGTTCCCAAAGCCCTCCTATCTGTTTGCGCTTGTCGCCGGCGATCTGCGCGAGGTGCGTGACCGCTTCACCACCGTTTCTGGTCGGGCGGTGGATTTGCGTCTGCATGTGGAGCCTGGGGATGAACCGTTCACGGCCCATGCCATGGAGTCGTTGAAGCGGTCGATGCTCTGGGATGAGCAGGTCTACGGTCTCGAGTACGACCTCGACGAGTTCAACACTGTTGCTGTGCGCCACTTCAACATGGGCGCGATGGAGAACAAAAGTCTCAATATCTTCAACTCCAAGCTGGTGCTGGCTGATGCGGAGACGGCCACTGATGGCGAGCTCGAACGCATTGAAAGCGTTGTTGCCCATGAGTATTTCCATAACTGGTCAGGCAATCGCATCACCTGCCGTGACTGGTTTCAGCTTTCTCTCAAAGAGGGCCTCACCGTGTTTCGGGATCAGTGCTTCACCGCTGATCTCCATTCGGCGCCCCTCAAGCGCATCGAGGATGCCGCGATGTTGCGCAACACCCAGTTTCGCGAAGATGCCGGACCGACAGCCCACCCGGTCAAACCGGATGCCTACCAGGCGATTGACAATTTCTATACAACGACGATTTACGAGAAAGGTGCGGAGCTGATTCGCATGCTCCGCACCCTGTTGGGTGAGCAGCGCTTCATGCGCGGAATGGCGCTTTATTTCCGTCGTCACGACGGCGAAGCTGCCACCACCAATGATTTCGTGAGCGCCATCGTCGAGGGAGCTCAGCAGGATGGCCAGCCTCTCGGTTTCGACCCGGCTCAGTTTGAGCGTTGGTATCTCCAGGCTGGAACACCAACCGTGCAGGTGCAGCGGCAGTGGGAACCAGAGATCGGGCGTCTGACGTTGCGCTTCGCTCAGAACACAGCGCCGACGCCTGGTCAGCCCGACAAGCAACCTTTGGTGATCCCCCTGCTCTGGGCTGTTGTTGATGCCGCGGGTGAGACCGGCGAGGAGCGTTTGCTGGTGCTCGATCAGTCGGAGCAGACGGTTGTTGTGGAAGGACTTTCCACGCAACCCCAGCCTCCTGCCTTGTCGTTGTTCCGTCAGTTCTCTGCACCGGTGCGGTGGCAGGCAGAGCAATCCCCTGAGGAGTTGTTCCATCTGTTTGCCTACGACAACGATTCCTTTTCCCGCTGGGATGCCGGTCAGCAGCTTTGGCAGCGCTTGCTGCTGGCGCGAGCCGCTGGTGCTGCAGATGCAGCTCTGGAACATCAGATGCAGGATGCCCTGGCCTTGTTGCTGGCGGATGATGGTGAGCAGGATCCAGCCGTGTTGGCCACGCTCCTCAGCTTCCCTGGCACGGCGGAATTGGAGTCCTTGCAGAGCGTGGCGGATCCTCTGGCCCTGTATCTGGCAGGTTGTGCCTTGCGTGAGCAGTTCGGGCTTGCTCTGGCGCAGCCGTTGCAGCGTCGTTTGGACCAGTTGCAGCCCCACTTGGCGCAGCCATGGCCTGCAGGGCAGGGAGAGCGTCAGCTCACTGGTTTGATCTGGAGTTGGCGATCTGCAGCTGGCGATCGATCGGTCCGTCAGCAGGCACTCGACGCTGTTTCCGGTCCTTCGATGACCATGGCGCGTTACGCCCTTCGTGCTCTTCAGCCCCATGACTGCCAGGAGCGTGAGCTGGCCTTGCGCTGTTTCCACGACCGCTGGCAGGAACGGCCTGTGATTTTTGACAGCTGGTTTGGACTTGAGGCTTCAACGCCGAGGGCGGATGGATTGGCCCAGATCCAGGCCTTGCTCAATCATCCTCGTTTTGACCCGATGGCTCCCAATGCGGTCCGTGCCGTTTTAGGTGGTCTGGCAGGCAACCCAGTGGTTTTTCATGCTGCCGATGGCGAGGGGTATCGCTTCATGGCCGAGCAGATCATCGCTGTGGATCAGCGCAACGCGATCACGGCGTCGCGACTCGCCAAGGTGTTTAGTCGTTGGCGTTTCTACAGCGAAGCGCGTCAACATCAGGTGAAGCATGCCCTCGGCCTTTTGGAGGCTGCCGATCTCTCGACCAACACCCGTGAGGTGGTGGCCATGATGCTGGCCTAACCAGGCTGTTTTCCCCAGGTCGACCACGCTGGCCCTTGTGGCTGCTTTTTTCCACAAAAAAGCCGGTCAGGAGACCGGCCGGGTGATGGGGATTTCCACAGCTTACCGTGTTCTGGGCGTTTTGCGGGGAAGTCTCGGGCCCGTTTCGGCTTGCTTTTCCACAGGTGGACTGTGGGCTTGGCGCGCGCGTTTGATTGTTGTCGTCAAGCTTGGCGGTGGTTTTTTGCATGCATTCCCGAAGGTTTTCGATGCATGTCTTGCATAACTGATACTTGGATGTGTATCTTTTAAGTCAGTTAATCCTCGCGACGGTAATGCTCACCGGTTCTGAACTGCTGGCCAAGGTCAAAGATCTGGGTGACGTCTCCAAAACTGATCTGGCTACTGCCTGTGGGTACGTTTCTGACAAGAAAGACGGTGGTCAGCGGGTCAATTTCACCGCTTTCTATGAGGCTCTCCTCAATGCCAAGGGCATTGATCTGGGAACCGGGACGAAGGGCATTGGTAAAGGTGGCCGCAAGCTCTCTTATGTGGCAACCGTGCAGGGCAACGGCAATCTGTTGATCGGTAAGGCTTACACCGCCATGCTCAACCTCGAGCCTGGTGATGAGTTCGAAATCAAGCTTGGCAAGAAAGCCATTCGTTTGATTCCCACCGGCGCAGCGGCAGCCCACAGCGGCAGTGCTGCTATGGACGACGGCGAAGAGTAATTCCTTCGTTCATCGGTTGATTGCCTGCCCCGCACTAGCGGGGCTTTTTTGTGTCTCCGAGTTGGCGGAATGCTTCACGACGGAAATTTGCGCCCTCCTGACCGGAGTGAGTGCCCCAGAGCCCTTCCCAGTAGAAGAAGATCACGCCATAGCCACGTTCATGGCTGAGGCGCATTTTTTCGCTCAACACGGGCATCGTTGTGGTCCGTTTGCCAAATCCGGCGAGGATTCCGATTTGAACGGGGATTCCCCATTGCCGGGCCTTGCGCAATGCCGGTTGATCCAAATCCTTTGCGAATCCCTCTAAGGAGTAGGCATAGTTTTGTACCACAAGGTCGTCAATCAGCTCGCCAACAGCCCAAAGCTCCCAGTCTTGGAGCCAGTGGTTGTAGGCAAATCGGAACGGCCCGGGTGACAAGGAAATCCGTTTCGGTAAGGCCTCCTGCTCAAGCCGCTCCCGTAACTCCCGCAACAAGCCTGTCAGCTTGCGCCGCCGCCAGGTCATCCACATGCGGTTGGTGTGATCCTTCGGTGGTTCGAACCCGGTTTCACGCTGATACAACGCCACGGTGTAAGAGTCGTAGCCGAGTTCAACGGGCCAGGCGAAGTGGTCATCCAGCTGCAATCCATCCATGGGGCAGCGCTGCATCACTTCCACCACTAGGCCGATGAAGCGTTCGCGCACCTCTGGGTGAGCTGGATTTAGCCACACCATCTCCTTGCCATGGAGGCGCACGATGGGATTGCCATCGGCTTTGGCCAGCACCCATTCCGGATGCTTCCCCACCACAGGAGATTCGGCGGGTTCCATCAGTCCATATTCAAACCAGGGGATGACCTTCATCCCCCGCTTGCGCGCTTCAGTGTTGAACGTACAGATCGGGTCGAGATCGATGCCGGCTTTCTCCAAGCTGGGCTCGACCGGTGCAAAACGGCTGCGGTGAAAGGTGGTGCCGCGGCTCCACACATTGGGGTAGATCGCTGTGAATCCGGCCTGATCCAGTTCCTCGATGGTTTTCCTGATCAGGCTGCGGTCGTAATACACCGGGCTAGGGCTGTTGGTGATCCAGACACCAAGGGGCCTTTTCGGGGCTGCGAAGGACGCCGAACCTGCCCATAGGGCTGCAGCTGCCAGGAACCCACTGCAGCACCATCTGCTTGTTGCAGTTGTTCGATGACGAAACGACGAAGACCCCACGGGATCAGCGGAACATCGAGCTCACGGAGGTTTCTTCGTGGATGCGCCAGATCGCTTCGCCGAGCATGTTGGCGACAGACAACACCTTCAGTTGGGGGAAGGTGCGATCGGCTGGGATCGGAATGCTGTTGGTGACTACCACCTGTTCGAACAATCCTTCGGTGGAGAGGCGTTCGCAGGCCGGTGGAGAGAACACTGCATGGGTGGCGCAGGCAATCACCCGAGTTGCACCCTGCTGACGCAACAGGCGAGCCCCGGAGCAGATCGTGCCGCCTGTGTCGATCATGTCGTCGATCAGGATGGCGGTCTTGCCCTCCACATCCCCGATCACAGTCAGGCTTTCAGCTTTGTTGTGACCTGTGCGGCGCTTGTCGATGATCGCCAGAGGCGCGTCGTTCATTTGCTTGGCAAAGGCTCGCGCCCGGGCGACGCCGCCGACATCCGGGGACACCACCACCACCTCTCCCAGTTCCTGGGCTGCGAGATAGTCCACCAAGACCGGGGAGCCATAAATGTGATCACAGGGAATATCGAAATAACCCTGGATCTGGGCGGAGTGGAGGTCCATCGCCAGCACCCGATCCACCCCTGATTTGGCCAGCAGGTTGGCAGTCAGCTTGGCCGTGATCGATTCCCGTCCCGCGGTTTTGCGGTCGGCGCGGGCATAGCCGTAGTAAGGCACCACAGCGGTGATTTGACGGGCTGAGGCCCGTCTGCAGGCATCCACCATGATCAGCAACTCCATCAGGTGATCGTTCACCGGAGCGCAGGTGGGTTGGATCAGAAAAACGTCGCAGCCGCGGATGGACTCCTGGATCTGCACATAAAGCTCGCCATCGGCGAATCGCTTGCAGACGCGTGGTCCGTCAGGGACACCCAGATAGGCGGAAATCTCCTGGGAGAGCGCCGCATTGGCCGTTCCACTGAACAGGCGCAAGCGACGGTTGTCCTGGTGGATCTTCTCCTGCTCGGCACGGGCTGCAGTGAGAAAACTGGTCACGACGCCCGAAACGAGAACAGCTGTGCACTGATGGTAGTGCCGAGCCGGGCCAGCTCCCAATCCAAGGTTCTGCTCAATTGGCTCGTTAAGGTCCGTGAATGCAGGTTCAATCCTTGGTGGTGATCGGCGCAGGGCCTCTCCCTGAACTGTCGATGCGACGTGGCACTGAGTCCCTCGCAGAGGGATTAATGCTGCCATCACGCACCCTTCCCGTCGGGATGTCTCCCCATGCGGGTTTGCAGTCGCTTGGGTCGGAGTCTCCGTGTTTGCTGCGGTTGTCGGGGGATCCAGGGCGACTTGGGCCTGACGGCCAAAGTTGGCTGGACGCCCTGGGGGCCTGGCGATTGCCAACGTTGCTCCTGGGGGCTCCTCTGGCAGACGGCAGCATCCCCGGGGTCGTGCCGGCGTTTCTGGCTCTGTGTGAGAACCGTCGCGTTCCTGTCCTGGGCCTGGCGCAGCTGGGCGGTGCTTGGAGACCCAATCAGCGCCGTCAGGATGGTTTGCCCTGGTGTGGCTGGCTGGGGGAGTCTCAGGATCCGGATGCGAGCACTGCGCGTGAGGCTCTGATCACGCTGCTGAAGCAGCGCTACTCCCGCTTCAGTTCTGCTTCGGCCACAGCGGCGCTGACGCATCAGCCTTGAGCTGCCGCAGGGGTTGTTCTCCTGCCCTGGGTGCCAGCGGCAGGGTGGAGACCACCGGAGGTTGATCGCTGCTCAAGGCTGCTGCCGCCAGGCTCAGCCATTCCTGCTGATTCAGGTCGGTTTCGACCTGGGTCGAGAGTTCGTTGACCAGGCCAGGCAGCACCAGGATGGCGTTGGGCTGCTGGAGTTGATCGTCGATCGCTTTGATCAGCCATTGCTGGCGCAGTCGACGCTCGTGGTTGTTGAGGGGGTCAGGACGAAAACGGGCCAGTTGCTCAGCCTGGGCACCATTGAGGGTTTGGCGGCCGGCCTGGAGATTGACGCTGTAGTTCTGACGCTTGTCTTGGTGCGTAAGGGTCTGATCGAGACGCACGTCCACGTCCCCCAGGCCATCCACCAGCTGGCGCAGGGCCTTACGTGGCATCACCACAAAGCGGGATGGTTCGCCTTCGGGAAGTCCCACTACATCCGCCACTACATCGGCGGTCAGGGCAACGCCCCCTTGGCGGTAGCTGCTGGCCAGCGGTTGCATGGTTTTGATGCCTGGCAGGTTGACCCCCAGTTCTGTCGGCATCTGCAGAATCTGCAGGGGTTTGCGGGCCTCGACCCGAATCAGCATCACGCTGTCGGCGTTAGCGGGGCCTGAAGGAGCTGCGCGATTGATTGGGTCGCCGATGGCATTCGCGTCAACACCCACCACCATCACCGTGATCGGTTGGTTGGGATAGGGCGCCAGGCTGTCGGGTTCATCCGCCGAGGGCAGTGCGGGTGCAACGCGATCGGCCACCGGCCAGATGGCCGTCAGGGCAGCTCCCACGATCCAGACGCTGCCCACCGCCGCACCAATCCGCAGCACGGTGCGTAGGGGTTTGGGGCCAAGCCATGGGCGCTTGTTGCTTTGCTTGCTGTCGCCGTCTGGTGCTTGGGCCGCCATCAGCCGTGCTGATTTCCAAGAATGCCCAGTCTTGCTCAACTTCCGCTGTTTAGCGTTGGGAGCTACCAGGCCCGCCCGATCTGTGACGCAAGCTCCCGCTTCTCCGGCTCCCCATGAACGGGCCCGGCCGATTCCACGGGATGTGGTGCGCCCCGCCAAGGATCTCTGCAGTGATTGCGGCCTCTGCGATTCCCGTTGGGTTGCCTATGTGCGCCAGGCCTGTGCCTTTCTGCACCAAGACTTCGAGGGCATGGAGCGGCGCCATCACGGTCGTAGCCGTGACCTCGACAACGAGGACGAGCTCTATTTCGGTGTGCAGCAGCACATGCTCACCGCACGCTTGCGCCAGCCCATCGAGGGAGCGCAATGGACGGGCATCGTCAGCCATCTGGGGGTTCAGGCCCTCAAAACGGGGCTCGTGGATGCGGTTCTCTGTGTGCAGCAGAGTCCGGACGATCGTTTTGCCCCCATGCCTGTGCTCGCACGCACACCCGAGGAGGTGATGGCGGCACGGGTCAACAAGCCCACCCTGTCCAACAACCTCTCAGTGCTCGAGCAGCTGCCGGGCAGTGGGATCAAGCGACTGCTGGCCATCGGTGTGGGCTGTCAGATCCAGGCGCTGCGGGCGGTGCAGGACACCCTTCCACTCGATGAGCTCTACGTGCTCGGGCTCCCCTGTGTGGACAACGTGTCCCGCGAAGGGCTCAACACATTCCTGAACAGCGCCAGTGATTCCCCCGACACGGTGGTGCACTACGAGTTCATGCAGGACTTCCGCATTCACTTTCGCCACAGTGATGGCCGTGAGGAGACGGTGCCGTTCTTTGGACTCGATACCCCAAAGCTCAAGGACGTGTTCGCTCCCAGTTGCTTGAGCTGTTTCGACTACACCAACGCCGGTGCTGATCTGGTGGTGGGCTACATGGGCGCTGAATTCGGACGTCAGTGGCTGGTGGTGCGCAACGCGCGAGGGGCTGAGTTGCTCCAGTTGATCGAGGCCGATCTCGAGACGGCCCCTGTCACCAGTCGTGGTGATCGGCGGGCTGCTGTGCAGCAGGGAATTGATGCTTACGACAAAGCCCTGAAACTGCCGATGTGGGTGGCTGAAGCGGTGGGCTGGGTGGTGCAGCGCATCGGACCCAAGGGGTTGGAATATGGCCGGTTTTCGATCGATTCCCATTTCACGCGCAATGCGCTTTGGGTGCGGCGCAATCACCCCGACCAATACACCCGACATCTGCCCGCGTTCGCGCGCAAGATCGTCGAGCGCTACAAACTTCCCCAGGGCTGAGGCCGTCTGATGCTGTCTGCGTCCCGTTCGTCATTGGTTGAAGCCCCCGAGAAGCGAGGAATTGGGGTCCTGTTGCATCCCACCGCGTTGCCGGAAAGTCCGGTCTGCGGTGGCTTCGGGGCTGCGGCGAGAGCCTGGCTGACCTCTCTGGCCCGTCATGGCATCTCGGTGTGGCAAGTGTTGCCCCTGGCGCCCACCGATGGCACCGGCTCCCCCTACAGCTCACCGTCCAGTTTTGCGATCAACCCCTGGCTGCTGGATGCCCAGGATCTTGTCGATCAGGGGTTTTTGTCTGCAGAAGCGATGGCATCCCTACCCGGTCAAGACCGGTCCGCAGGGGATGCAGGTTTGGATTGCGCTTTGGCGGATCAACGGGCAGACGCTCTGGCGGCTGCCTTGCAATTGGCTTGGCCCCTCCAGTCCACGGAGCGCCATGCGGCATTTGCCCAATGGTGTGTTGCTCAGGCCAGCTGGCTGGAGGACCATGTGATGTTCATGGAGCTGCGCCGTCAGCATCAGGGGCAGCCCTGGTGGCAGTGGCCGTTGGGGTTGGCGCGGCATCGGCGCGCTGCGCTGCGCAGCTGGGCGGCACAGCACAAGCAGGCTCTCGAAGCCCAGCGGCTGATGCAGTGGCATCTGGATCAGCAGTGGCAGGCTCTGCGCGCCATGGCGGATCGGCTGGGTGTGCGCATCTTTGGCGATCTCCCCTTTTATGTCGCTCGGGACAGCGCCGATGTCTGGAGTCATCGCAGCCTGTTTTCGATCCAGAGCGACGGCACGCTCACAACCCAGAGCGGTGTGCCGCCTGATTACTTTTCTGCCACCGGACAGCTGTGGGGTACGCCGGTCTACCGCTGGTGGCGCCATCGGTTGACGCGTTTTCGTTGGTGGCGTGCCCGCTTGCGGCGCCAGTGGCAGCTTGTTGATCTGCTGCGGCTGGATCATTTCCGTGCTCTGGCTGCCTATTGGGCGGTGCCCGGTGGTGATGACACAGCAGCGCGGGGGGTGTGGACTCCATCCCCTGGTCAGTCGCTCTTGCGCAAGCTCAAAGCGGATGCCGGTGGTCGCCTGCCGATGGTGGCGGAAGATCTGGGCGTGGTCACCGCCGATGTGGAGGCCCTACGCGATCACTTCGGGCTGCCAGGAATGAAGATCCTGCAGTTCGCCTTTGATGGAAATCCGGATAACCCTTATCTTCCCGCCAACATTCACGGGGACCGTTGGGTCGTCTACACCGGCACCCATGACAACCCCACCACCATCGGTTGGTGGCGCGATCTGGATGCCCCAGCCAGAGATCGGGTGATGGCCGTTGTCGGGGGTGAGATCCATGCACCCGGCTGGCAATTGCTGGAGCTGGGGTTGGCGAGCAGTTCCGGGTTGGTGATTACTCCGCTACAGGATTTGCTGCACCTCGACGATGCCGCTCGTTTCAACACACCCGGCACCGTGGGAGCACGCAATTGGAGCTGGCGGTTATCGGGCTTGGATCAACGTCTCGATGACGCGCTCTCCGGTTATGGCGAGCGGGGGTCTGTCTGGGGCAGGCGGTAGCTGCCTGCTTGACCGTTGAGGGTTGTCTGTGGGAGGCCATCCCAGAGCACTTGGTCCCCTTCACTGGGGGGCGGGGTCACCTTCAAGCTGACCGGGCTTTGGAGTTGCAGAGTGAGCTCACCTGAGCTGCCAGTGAGCTCACTGCGATCTCCACCGGCACTGCTCAGGGTGATCGTGCTGGGTTGGCTGAGCTTCAGCTGCAGCAGTCCGATCGCTGCAACCGGTGATGCTGATGCACCGTTGCCATCAGGCGCTGCCGGCAGCCAGTGCTTCAGAGGTTTGCGCCGGGTGTCTTCGAGGGGGCGCAAGCCAGGAATCCCAGGGTTGAGTGTGCTCTGAGGGTTGCTGATTTGCAGGTCTTCGGCACTGGGGGGGATCGGCGCCAGTTGCTGACTGTTGCGCAGTGCTAGGTAGCGCTGCTGTTGGTTGAGGGCCATCAGCGTGCCGAGCATCACGGCGGCGTAGACCACGCTCCCCTGCCAGGTGCTGAGGATATCGATGCTGCCCAGTGTGAATCGGCGATTTCCGCTGGTCTGCCCCTGCAGACGGCTCGCTTTGCCCGCTGGCAGGGCGCCATGGAGACTGCCGGGTTCAAGCTCCAGATGCATTTCGAGCTGGGTCAGCATCGTGCCTAGATAGGCCGCCTCCGGCAGACGATCGCTCCAGCCCCGTTCGAGGGCTTCCAGCACGGGAGTCGTGATGCGGATCTCGCGAGAGAGTTCGCGCATGCTCAGGCCGCGCTGTTCGCGCCGTTCCTTGAGCAGCTGGCCAGCCTGCTGGAGGGGACTGATCGAGTCGCTGGCTTCAGGGGCCAGTCCGCTGCTGGATGAAGAGGTTCCGCGCCGCGGCCAAAGCCTGGGAAATCTCATCGAGACGGGCGGGTCAATGCACGCCATTCTCCCTTGCTCAGCTCGCGCCAGCGACCCTCTTGCAGGGAACCGAGAACGACGGTTGCGATCGCCGTGCGTTGCAGATCAAGCACTGGATGGCCAAGCAGTTCGGCGATACGGCGGATCTGGCGGTTGCGTCCTTCCCGAAGCACGACTTCCAGAAGGGTGCGCTGGGCGTCGTGGTGGAGCTCGCGAACCTCCGCGGGTTGGGTGAGCCGTTGATCCAGACGCAGGCCGTGGCGCCAGTGTTCGAGGGCCCCATGGGATGGACGTCCTCTGACCCAGACCCGATAGGTCTTGGCATGGGAGTAACGCGGATGGGTGAGTTGCAGGGTGAGTTCACCCTGGTTGGTGAGCAGCAGGGCCCCCCTGCTTTCGGCATCCAGCCGCCCGACGGGATGGAGGCCGCGGCGCAGGTGCTTGGGCACCAGATCCAGCACGATGGGTCGTCCTTGGGGGTCTTGGCAGCTGCTGATCACCCCACGCGGTTTGTTCAGCAGCAGCAGGCGTGGTGGATCGTTGGCCGGCAAGGGGGTGCCATCGATGGTGATGCGGTCGAGGCGCGGATCGGCACGGTCTCCCAGCTGGGCGATGCGGTCATTGACCTTCACGCGCTTTGCTCTGAGCAGCTCTTCCGCATGGCGCCTTGAGCAGATACCAGCAGCGGCGATCAGTTTTTGCAGGCGTTCTGGCTTGTCCGTCTCGCCTTCGGATTGTCCCGCCACGGCTAACGGTTTGCCATCTGTCGGGGTAGCAACAGTTCCATGCTGGCTCCTCCTTCGGGATGGTTGCGCGCCTGCACGCGACCACCGTGGTTCACGGCAATCTGTTGCACGATGGCCAGGCCGAGTCCGCTGCCGCTGCGGTTGGAGCGAGCTCGGGAGGGGTCTCCCCGGTAAAAGCGATGGAACATCTGCTCGAGATCGGGCTCACTCAGACCCTGGCCGTGGTCTCGGACGGCCAGGAGCCACCAACCCCCGCTGGGTTGAATGTCCACCTCCACCTGACCGCCTTCCGGCGAGTAGCGCAGGGCATTGTCAAGCAGATTGAGGATGGCGCGATGGAGCTTGGGCTGATCTCCCCGCAACAGGGCCGTCGCTTCGCCTTGGATCGCCAAGCTGATGTTCCGTTGTTCCGCCAGGGGGCGGACGCTGCTCCAAGCGCTGCCGACGAGTTCGCTGAGCACAAGAGGGCTGTAGTCGCTGCTATCGATCGGCAGACTGTTTTCGAGGCGGGAAAGCTCGAGCAGATCTTCCACTAGCAGTTGCAGGCGCCGCAATTCCTTCTGCAGACGTTGCACCAGCACAAGGTCGCTGTCCTGGACTGCGGTTTCCAGGCGATCGCTCACCAGCATTAGAGCTGTGAGGGGTGTTTTGAGCTCATGGGCTACATCACTGACCCAGCGCTCCTGCTGCTGTTGCTGGGCTTCAAGCGACTGCCGGCTTTGAATCAGCAGCAGGATCCATTCCTCGGAGCCTGGCAGCACCACGGTTTCGAGCGGATCACCCCGCATCTCCCATTCGATGCGTTGCGGTCGCTGCTGATGGCGGACGCTCACGATGGCCTCGTGAATGCGATCCACCTTCAGAACATCCTCGAGTTGCTGACCGCGAATCAGGGTGTGGCGAGGAATGCGAAGCAGCCGTTCGGCTTTGCCATTGATGTAAGCGATGCTCAG
Organism: Salipiger bermudensis; assembly: GCA_964225855.1. Lineage (GTDB taxonomy): Bacteria > Cyanobacteriota > Cyanobacteriia > PCC-6307 > Cyanobiaceae > Synechococcus_C. Next base: position 26,061 of record CAXQPR010000105.1, read on the forward strand.
ATCGGGTTTGAGCACCAACCAACCCTGGGTGGCGTCATCAATCCAGGCCAGCAATTGCCCGGTGTTAATCGGCTGGCGATCCCCCCGGAGATGGGCGGAGCGCTGTTGTGCCTGCTGGTCGCGACGGTGAAGGAAGGTGGTGAGTGCGCTGCCCACTGCTGCACCGCACAGCAACCCCAGCACCAGACTTGCAGACATCGCTTCTAGCCGAAGCGATACCCGAAGCCACGCACGGTTCGGATGTGTTTGGGAGAGGAAGGTTCCGATTCGATTTTTTCGCGCAGCCAGCGGATATGGACATCCACTGTCTTGGTGTCACCAACGAAATCAATCCCCCACACCTTTTCGAGCAGCTGGTCCCGGCTCCACACCCGTTTGGGGTGTTGCATAAACAACTCGAGGATTTTGTATTCCTTCGGTGAAAGGGTCAGCTCTTGATCGTCGCGGGTGACGCGACATTCCTGGGGATAGAGGCAAAGGTTGTCGTGAGACAGCACGTTGCTGGACTGCTCATCCTGTTGAGGCTTTTGCTGTGTGCGGCGCAGCAATGCGCGGCAGCGGGCCACCAGTTCGCGCATCCCGAATGGTTTAACCAGATAGTCGTCGGCACCGACTTCGAGGCCGAGCACGCGGTCGGTTTCGCTGTCGCGGGCACTGATCACCAGGATGGGAGTGGTGATGTTGTTGCCCCGTAGCTGGCGACAAACGTCGAGTCCCCCCAGACCCGGCAGCATCAGGTCGAGCACGATCAGATCGACCGGCTCTTGGTTGCCCACCGTGAGATTGGCCAGAGCCTCGGCGCCATTGCTGCACGTGCGCACGGAGAACCCCTCGGCCTGCAGGGCTTCATCCACCGTCTCTCGGATGGAGTCATCGTCTTCGACCACAAGCAGGCGCGCTGTACCCACTGGGGCGATTGAAGTGGTGCTCACCTGGCAAATGCAGCCTTTGTATCCATTCTGACGAATGGCTTGGTCTTCTTGGATGGAGTGCCAGAAAACCCTGTAAACGATGGTAAATTTCGAAACCACTTGGTTTCGTAATTGACCGATGGCGCCCCTGTCCCTGCTCCCTGATGCAGATCTGGTGCGTTCGTATCTGCGGGATATCGGTCGTGTACCGCTGCTGAGTCATCAGCAGGAGATCACCCTGGGCCGTCAGGTGCAGGACCTGATGGAACTGGA
>CAXQPR010000106.1:0-19503 GCA_964225855.1 Salipiger bermudensis
AAACAGTGGTTGGAGCAACTGGGACTGCGGCCAAGAGAACGCGACAAGGCCGTGCTGGACCTCGAAGACCTCAGCCTCGATGAGCGACAACGCTCCGCGCTGCTGCGACGCGAACTGGGCCGCAGTCCCAGTTGCTCCAACCACTGTTTTTGGGGAGCTGTGACCCAGGAGATCAAGTCATCCCAGGCGCTGAGGGGTGAGGCCTGACCTTCCGAATCCGTTTGTTGGGTGGTGGTGAAGGCCAGGCCCGCAGTCCCCCCGATGGTCCCTACATCGAGGTGCTGCCTCACTTGCAGTAGACGTTGATCGCAACTGGCGGGAGGCCAGGGATCTGAGGGCAGAAAATTGCTGCGCTCCAGGGCGTTGGCCGCATGCTCACGCACCGGCACTTGGGGAAGCAGATCGATCCACTGGCGCACCGGTGTGGACGCTTCCAGCTGTTCGCCGGTGCGTTCGTCACGGCAGCTCCAGCTGATCAGGAGATGTTGGCGTGCGGAGAGCAGTGCCTCGAGCAGGACATAGCGGTCCTGGTCTCCACTGCTCGGATCTCCCAGAAGCCGTTGCTGTTCCATCAAGTGGAATCCAGGGCGTTGGCGTTGGCGCGGGAAAGCGCCCGCATCCAGTCCCATCAGCACCAGCACCTTGTGGGGAATCGCTCGCATGGGTTCGAGGGCACTGATGGTCAGGGCACCGGAGCGATGCCCAAAACGACCACTGCCTTCACTGAGGCGTTCAGCCAGCACCTCGCCAACCACCGGTGCAGAAAGCTGCAGGCTGCTGCTCCCCGCGACGTCATCCCAGTCCGTCAGGACTGAATGAATGGTCTGCACTTCCCATGCCCAGTCACCACCGTCACCGAACAGCTCCATCAGCTGTTGGCGTAGGCCTACCACCCACGCCTGCACGGAGCGGCTTTGGCTGAGCCATTGCAGGCTGCGCTGCAGTTGGCGCAGGAGTCCCAGCCAGCGCCCCTGTTGTTCCAGGCTTCCAGTGAGGGGCATGGGAGCCGTGTTTCCCAGGGCTAGACCTGGTGTCTCCGGATAAACCACTCCGAGCACCAGTCGGTCGATGGCCCAAGCCAGACTGTGGGTGGGATCGCCGCCTCGATCACGGCCGTCGAGGCCCCAACGGAAGCCGGCCTGTTGGAGTGACTGGGTGATGCCTTCAGCATCATCGGGTTCCAGTTGATGGGCGCGCAGGAGCGGGGCATTCGCCAGCACTGTTTCCAGGGCGGAGGCCGTGAGTCGCTCCCCGCCAAGGGCCAGGAGTTGCAGTAACCCTTGGCTGATCCCAGCCTCAGTCTGCTGACTGCGGTCTGTGAGACGCCAGGGGAGGCGCACGCCGGTGGCGTCGTGGTCACCAAACACTGCGCCCACCAAGGGAGCAAACGCTTCCACCTGGGGTGTCATCACCAGGATGTCGCGCGGTTCCAGGCTGTCGTCGTTGGCCAACAGCTGGAGGATCTGATCCCGGAGCACTTGCAACTGACGCAACCGTCCTGGGCAGGCATGAAATTGGAGCGATTGATCGTCCGCTGTTCGCGACAGGAGATCGGTTGCAGTCCCATCGACCAGGTGTTCCTGGAGTTGCTCCAGCAGCGTGGGGTCCTTCCCTTGTGAAATGGCCGTGGTGGCAGGGAAGAAAAAGGGATCCAGAGCACGCCAGCTGCCGAGCTGGGTCTCACCACTGCCCTCCAGAAGCTGCTGAAATTCAGCGCCGAGTCGGCCGAAGCGCGCCTCAACGCTAGGGACGGTCAGAAGCCACTCTTCATCAAGGGGGGCCTGACATTCGCTGTTGCTCTGCCGTTGCCAGAGGTCTGGGCAGGGGGTCAGCAGATAGAGCTCGATGCTGCGCAAACAGGAGAGGGCCTGAAGCAGTTCCACCTGCACCGGCGCCAGGCTGCTGAGGCCAAACAACCGCAGAGGTGGTTGGGGGGGGAGGTCTGGACGCCATCCCTCCTGCAGCCGCCGAATCAGTTGCCGGGCTCGCATGCCGAAGGGCAGGCAACCAAGTCTGCTGTGCAGTTGCTGCATCAGTTGCGGCTGCCACAGCATCGTCGCGGCGAGGGGCGTGCCGCCAGCATCCGTGGTTTGTCCCCTCAGCCAGGCCTCCAGCATGGCGGGCCTGTAGAGGCTGTAATCGTCGAGGGCATCGGCAATGGCGCGGGCCAGTTGCCATAACGGAGGATCGAGCACATCAAGACCTGCTCTCTGGCGGGTGTTCAACCAGTCCTGCAATGGGGCGCTGGAGGGGTGCTTCAACAGGTTTGGTAACAGCTCCAGCAGGGGCCAGACCAGGTTTTGTGCGCGCCACGGGTCGGCTCCAACGCCTGAGCTCTGCTTCTCCAGAAGCCCATCCACCATGTGCCGCAGCAGGCTTGTCGGGAAGGGAAAGCGCAGATTGGCGGTGATGCCAGAAGGATTGGCCAGAGCCAGTTGCTCTCCCAGCCATCGGCTTGTGGGCCAGGTGTTCACCACCACCTGGGCTTCTTCCAACACCCCGGGGGGGTGAAGGCTGAGGTTGGCGGCTAACACGTCCGCCAAAACTTCCGAACGGTTGCTGCGGTAGAGAGTCAGCAAGGGGAGGCGTTGACCAGGGTTGGCTGCGATTTGTGCAGCTCTTTTGTCATCCCCTTCGCCCGCAGACCAGCGCCGGTGTGGTCTTCTCCTTGCACCTGCACCACCGCATCGGTTTCCGGGCAGAACGCAGTGAGTCGCCCGCCGTAAACGGCTCCGGTGTCGATCAACACGATCTGGCCATGACGACGTACGTCCAGGCCGGGGGTATGGGCGACCACCACGCGTCCGAAGCGGCCGTCGTAGCTCTCCCAGAACGGCTCGCGGATTTCCAGGTCTGGAGAGTCGTTGCTATCGAAACCGGCATGGGTCGCCACCCAGCCGTTGCCATGAAACACCAGAGGCAGGGCTTGCAAGCGCTCCACCCACTGCTGTGCCACCTCAGGGGCTGACGGCCAGAGCAAGCGCTGGAGGGTTGGATCCTGGCTTAGACGCTGTTCGTGATTGCCCCGAAGCCAAGTGGCACGGCCGCTGCACACCAACTCCCACACCCGCTCAGCGGCACGGACGACTTCGGCACCACGGCCGACTACATCGCCGCAGAACACCAGATGATCTGACTCGGGCAATAACCCGAGCAATCGTTCCAGTGCGCTGTGACAGCCGTGAACGTCTCCGATCACCCAATGGCGAGTCATCGTTCCAGACACCGGTCAAAGTGACTTGCTGGTGGATTCATTCTGACCGACGAGGGAGCGCTCAGAACAGGCCGAGAAACTTTTTGCGTTCGCTGGGTTCGGGGCGGTCGATGTTCTGTTGGTAACGGGGTTTGCTATCTCCCACGGTGAACAGAGGATCGTTATTGCGGAACCAGATCCAATCTCGGATGGGTGGCGTCTCCATCAGGTCGCGTCGGGTGAGCGACAGCCCGAGTTTTGCGGATGCCCCCAGAAGAACCTCGATCATCTCGTCACCGTTGGCGCAATTGGCCAGGGCTTCGTTGGTGCGCTTGGCGCCATCGAGGGCTTTGACCAGGAGCGCAATTTGTTGAGGCACTGGGAGCTTGTTGGCCTGCATCACTCCCTATCCATTCAGAAGCCCGTGTTAATCGATCCCCGGGGCGAGCGGTGATCTGCACGGGCCCTTGTCATTGATCGTTGTTCAGACGGGAGGGTTAGGCCTGGGCCAATGCATCAGAGATGGTTGCGGTCGGTGCGTCGAAACGTCCCTCGCGCACAAACTCCAGGCGCAATTTCATGAAGGTGATGAAGGTGGGGTCGGTGGACACCACGGCGGCCGCTGGCTGCGGCACCTCGGCTGCCACCGATGCCATTTCAGGTGACTGGAGGAACGCTGGCCGGCGCACCAACCAGAAATCAATCTCCTTTCCCTGTTCGGCGTAGTGACGTCGGCGTTCCTTCAGCACTTCCTCCAGGGGCTCTTCCTCGGTGAGGAAGCGTTCGCTGGCGGCAACGAAGTGGTAGGTGGTCATCAGTTCAGACGTCCGAACAGGGGGTCACGGCGGGGATTCTGGACCAGAGTCCGCATCTCTTGAACAGCAGCCTGCAATCCCACGGCAAGGGCACGAGCCACGATCGTGTGACCGATGTTGAGTTCTTCCATTCCTTCGATGGCGGCCACAGGTTCAACGTTTTGATAGGTGAGTCCGTGGCCAGCGTTGACTCTTAAACCCAGGGCTTGCGCCTGCGCTGTGGCTTCTGTGAGTCGGGCGAGCTCTGCGGGCTGCTCATCCCAAGAGGCTTCGGCATAAGTGCCGGTGTGCAGTTCCACCCATCGCGCTCCCGTGGCTTGACAGGCTTTGAGCTGCCCCAGCTCAGGATCCACAAACAGGCTGACCGGAATACCTGAACCCTGAAGTGTCTGCACCATGGCCGTGAGGCTTGGAATCTGACCGGCTACATCGAGCCCTCCCTCCGTGGTTACTTCTTCTCGGCGTTCGGGCACCAGCGTGACCATGTCGGGTTTGATCCGCAGTGCGATGGCCTCCATCTCCCCCGTGGCTGCCATTTCCAGGTTCAGTCGGCTGCGCACGGTCTGGCGCAGCAGTTCCACATCGCGATCCTGGATATGACGACGGTCTTCGCGCAGGTGAACGGTGATGCCGTCCGCCCCCCCGAGTTCAGCAAGCAGGCACATCGTGACCGGATCAGGCTCAACGGTTTGTCTGGCCTGACGAACATTGGCGATGTGATCGATGTTGACGCCTAGGCTTGCCAAAGGTCGAACTGCTGGTGAATTGACTCTATGCAGAGCGTCCTGATTCGGCGGGGACAGGCCGAAGGATCAACTGCCCTGCATGCGGCCGCCAAGGCGGCTCCTGCGCGTAATTTTTGTCGGTACTAATCCGGTTGAGCCTTCGCGGTGAACTCGAGCCTGGCGACTCGCGAACAAGCTCTCAGTTCGGGGATTGATCCTTTCTGGGCTCCACTGGCGATGCTGCTGACCCAGGATGTGGCCCTCAAGGGCTATTTCCGCGAGCGCACTGTGTTGGGTGCTGAGCACTTGCCGCGGGAGGGGCCCGTCCTGCTTGCTCCCACCCACCGCGCTCGCTGGGATGCGCTGATGCTGCCGATGGCAGCGGGTCGTCGGGTCACCGGACGCGACTGCCGTTTCATGGTCACGCGGACGGAAATGGTGGGGCTTCAGGGATGGTTCCTGCATCGTCTGGGCTGCTTTGCCGTCGACCAGGGGCGCCCGTCCATGACCACGCTTCGTTATGCCATCGACCTGTTGGCAGCTGGTCAGCAGCTTGTGGTGTTTCCCGAGGGGCGCATCAACCGGACGGATGACCCGATTCGTCTTCAGCAGGGTCTGGCTCGCCTTTCACAACTCGCCACCCGTCAAGGAGTGCCGGTTCAGGTGGTTCCGGTGGGTCTGGCCTACAGCGAAGTACGTCCCCGCTTCCGCGGCACTTCGGCCATTTGCTTTGCAGAGCCGTTGCAGGTCAACGGCAGAGGGCGCGAGGCCACCAAAGCCTTCAATGCGTTGTTGTCGGAACGGATGCAATCAGCTGAACAAGCGGCCCGTGCTGCCATTGGACGACCCTTGGTATCCCCTTAAAGTCCGCGCAAACGTTGTGCATTGTTCATGCGTTCCCGCCTTTCCCTGACAGCTCTCGCACTGGTCGCCGGCCTTGCGGGTGCTCCCTGTTCAGCGTTGGCGCAGTCCGGTGAGCAAGGCTCTGCCGAAGCCACCAAAGTCCTTGCTTCTGAAGGCGCTGGCTTCAACACTGCAGCGGTTCAGGCTCTGCTGAATCGGGGTGATGCTGCTGTTGCGTCAGGGAACCTCCAACAAGCCCGCAAGGACTACGACACTGCTCGCGCTGCTTCCAAGCAGTTGCTGGCGTTCTATCGCGACCTCAGTGGTGCGTTTCGTGGACTGGACGCTCGCATCCCCAGGGAGATGGATACCAAGGGACGTGCCGCGCTGGGTCTGCTGGCTGAATCCAACCTGCGCTTGGCCGCATTGTTCCGCCGTCAGAATCAACCTGAGGTCGCTGTGCCCGTCCTCGTCGAGGTGGTGCGTTTGATGACTCCTTCCAACCAGCAAGGTCAGAAGGCCTATCAGAGCCTGCTGGAACTGGGCTTCGTTGAGACCCCCTTCTCAGCCGCCAAGGTGGGTGGCAACTGATCCTTCCCTCTCTTGAGCGATCTGGCAGCATCACTCATCAGGATTCCCCTTAACCATGGTTCAACCCGATGCAGTGGCCGCGGCGATTCGCCAGGCCCTGCCTGACGCCAAGGTCGACATCGAGGACCTCACTGGGGGGGGAGATCACCTCCAGGTGACGGTGGTTTCCTCAGGTTTCAGCGGTCTGTCACGGATCAAGCAGCATCAGCTTGTTTACGGTGCCCTTCGCGATCAGCTGGCCAGCGAGGCAATTCACGCTTTGGCTCTCAACACGTCCACTCCGGACTGAATCCTCACTTTCTTTCACTCCTGTTCCCTTCTCTCTTCGCTTTCTGATGGACAGCCAGACCAAGGCACGCATTGAATCCCTGATCCAATCCAGCCCCATCTTTGTGTTCATGAAGGGCACGAAGCTGATGCCTCAGTGCGGCTTCTCCAATAACGTTGTTCAGATTCTCAACGCGATGGGAATGACGTTCGAGACCTTCGATGTGCTGTCGGATATGGAAATTCGCCAGGGCATCAAAGACTTCTCAGAGTGGCCAACCATTCCTCAGGTTTATGTGAAGGGTGAATTTATTGGCGGGTCTGACATCCTGATCGAGATGTATAACTCCGGGGAACTCAAAGAAAAGCTGGAAATCGCCCTGGCCAGCTGAGTGCTCGGCGTCCTTAAGTGTTGATGGGAGCTCCTTTGGGGCTCTTTTTTGTTTGTTCTTTGTCGATCGACGCTGAACATTTGATGTGTTGAATTGATGATGATTGCTGAAAACGAGCTGGGCATCCTAAGCCTGGATGAGTTGATCGCCTGGACGTCCACTTATTTCCATTTCAAGCAGGCTTTGGAAGCGGTCCCTCTGTCGCAGGAGATGGCAGAGCTGTATCTCGCTGCTTTCGGCGACTTTCGGGACCGTCTTGCCGCTGAGATGAAAAAGCAAGCCGTGCTGGAGTCCAGGCTGCCCCAGGAAATGCGGGCTGCGATCGCAGCGGAAAAACCCAATCTCTGCCTGATACGTCAGCTTCTGTTGGGTTAGTTCGTCTGGCTTTGTTGGGTCACCGAGTCCACCTCTTGTAAAAACGCCTGCACAACGTTGATGTAGGACTCGGTTTGGTCGATGTAGCTCTTGTGTCCGGCATCGGGTAACACCGCAACGCTGGCGTTCTTGCCGATCAGGCGTTGGGCTTCCTCCATTGTTGTTGGTGTGGCGGTGTCGTGCTCACCGCACAGAAGCAGGGTGGGTGCATGGATGCGGTGAAGGCTCGGGAGGAGGTCGAGGTCTCCCAGCAGCCCTTGATGGCTGAATTCGCTTGGCCCCCACATCTGCTCATACAGAGCCTGGTTGCTGCGTGCTTGTTCACGGGCAAGAGTGGCAGGTGGTGGATTGGTGCGGCAGAAATGGCGTCGGTTGAAGGCGTCCTCCAGGGACGTACCGCTGAGCTCGTGCTGCGGCATCGCCTTCAGCAAGCCGTTGCAGTCTTCAATCCATCGTTGGGTGGAGAGCAGTGGGGAGGAGAGCACCAGGCCACACACGCGCGACGGGTTGTTCAGAGCGAAGGCTGTGACCACACTGCCGCCCCAGGAGTGGCCCAGAAGCGTCGCTCGCTTGAGTCCCAGTGTCTGCATCAGTGCCAGAGGCTCAACTGCGAAGCGATCCAGGCACATCTGCTCCTCACTGAGCTCTGCCGGGGATCCATGGGAGCCGAGCTGGTCGTAAAAGACCACCGTGCGTTGATCGGCTAAGGGGTGCAGTGCGTCGTAGAGCCCAACACTGCTTCCTCCCGGCCCTCCGTGGGTCACGATCAAAGGCAGGGCTGAAGCAGCCTTGCCGTCATGGGGGCAATAGAGACGTGCCTCGATCTGACCTCCAGGAACCTCCACCTGGCAGACCGCTTCCAGGGAATGACGATTGATGGCCACGCCGACCAGGGCTCAGTTCAGCTCAGGTTGGCGGTACAAGGTACCCATGTCGCCATCCGGGCCGATGAAGCTGGAGGGATCAAGGATCCAGCGGTCGACCAGCATCTCGAGTTTGGCGAGCTCGCGAGATTCGAGGCACTCACTGCGCCGCAGGGCATGGAGATAGCCATCCGCGTAGAGGCGAAGCTCGGATGGGCTGTGATAACGATGGGTCAGCTCCTGACAGGCATCACAAAGCGACTGGAAGTGTCGGATCGCTTGTGGATGTTGCAGGGATGTCATGACCTGTGAGGACGGCAGCCTCTGCTACCAGCGTGCCATTGAATTGGGCTTAGCGTAAGTGCGCACCGTCAAGTGATGTGACCTCCTCATCCCGCGATCTGATGCCAACAGGTGTCCTTCCGTCACCGGCGTCCGCTCCTGTTGCTGCAGCCACCCTGCCTAAGGAGCCATCGCGGGTGCTCATCGTTGAGCCCCATCCCACGCTGCGTACCGTGTTGGTGCAGCGTTTGCGTCAGGACGGGCACCTCACGGCTGCTGTCGGGACCGCAGCAGAAGCCCTGGAGGTCTGTCAGGAGCAATCCCCTGATCTGCTCGTCAGCGCAGAGCTGCTGGAACGCAGTTCTGCCCTACGCCTTGCCCAGCACTTGCGCTGCCCTGTGATCGTGCTGACCGCCCGCAGCGGGGCCGAGCCTGTGGTGGGCCTTCTGGATGAAGGCGCTGATGATGTGTTGCGCAAGCCGTTTGGTCTCGAAGAGCTGGCCGCCCGCTGCCGCACCCTGCTCAAGCGTGGGCGCTCTGGTCTGCAGGAACGGGTCACCGTGGGACCGCTGGAAGTGCATTTGTTGCTTCGTCAGGTCACCCTGCGAGAAAAGCCTGTGGAGCTCAGTCCGCGCGAGTTTGCATTGCTCTGTGCACTTCTCATGCCACCTGGCGTGGTGCGGAGTCGTCAGGATCTGCTGAGGATGGCCTGGCCTCCCTTCAGTGGCGGACCTCGCTCTGTGGATACTCAGATTTTGACGCTACGGCGCAAATTGGAGCAGGCCGGCCTTGGTGATGGAGGTGGCATCACTACGGTCCGTCAACAGGGTTATCGCTTCAGCCTGGACCACCTGCCGGCATGATCAGCCAACCTTGACCTACGGCTACGGCGAGGGTTGCTTCTCCGACCAACATTGAGACCGCAAGTCCCGCCAGCAGTTGATAAGTCCACGGTGGGGTGAGTCGACCGATTTTCGAGGTGTCAAGGCTGGTGTGCTGTTGCACAACGCCAAGGAAGTCTTGGAATGATTCCAACCTCTGGGGAAGGAGTTGATGACGCTGGTCGTGGGTGGTGAAGTAATACACCGTTCCTCCCTGGCTGGTCCCCACAGGAACCAATCCACGGATGTCCTCCCAATTGAGATACCACCCTCGGCGCAACAACCAGTTGCACCAACTGGGGTAGCCGACGTTCAAACCGGTGTCGCTGACAGTCACCTGTTCTGAAAGCAGGGCGAAAACCACTCCCAGGCCAGCCAAGGATGCGATCAGCAGCCAGGCCCGCAGTTCACTAGGCGCTAGTACAGGTAAGGGAGCCACCAGCGCCAAATACACAGCGAGCAAGGTGAAGCGGATCAGCGGCGAGAGCTGGAAACGACGCGCGTCAGTCATGCGGAAGGTTGGGCTGGGGGTTTAGCGGTCGTCAGCCGAACCGGGCAGTGGTTCGAGGATTTCAGCGGGGCTGTATTCACCGCCAAACACCTCGGCTTCTCGTCCTTTCCAGAACTCGCCCAGGCGCATCAGGTCAGCGTGGGCATCCTGGATTGCGGCGATGTACTCTTCCGCGCTCAACTGATCGCGAGACTCTTTGAGTTTTGCGAGACGCAACAGCTGCAGATTCCACGGTTTGCTGAGCTCTCCGCGGCTTTCGAGATAACGGGCCAGTTCGCTGGCTCCAGGCTGCTCAGGGCGATTCAAATCAGTTCTTCGCCAGAGCATTGAGCCTAGGAAGAGGCTGGTCAGGTGCGCGCGAGCCAGGTCAAGCCGGCAATGCCCACGCATTCAGGCCGAGATCAGCTCCGATTCGGTGGCTGCAGGCGTAACCGCTGAAGGCGACCGCATTAAGACCCTGCCCGGGGAAGCAGGAATCGCCAACGCAATACAGGTGTTCAAGACCGGTGCGGTTGAAGGGCATGGGCAGCAGGCCAGGTAAACGACCTGAGGGAATGGGGCCATAGCTCCCGCCCATCCTGCCCAGGAAGCGACGGTGGGTTCGCGGCGTGCCGATTTCCTGCACGTCGATCGCCTTGGCGAGCCCGGGGAGAATGGCCTCCAGGCGCTCGATCAGTCGTGCAGCATCGCCCTCTTTCTTTGCTGCGTAGGCCTTCGGGCTCAACCCGTTCCAGTGCTGCATGTCGCTCATCGTGAAGGTGTGCACGATGTGGTGACCCTCAGGTGCCAAAGAGGGATCCAGCAAGGTCGGGATCGAGACGAAAATCACCCCTTGTTCCGCTTCCATCGCGCGCCAGTCCTCCAGCAGCAGGTGGTGGCAATGCAGTCCTTCAGGAATCACATCAGCTTTGACGCCAAGATGCAGGGAGAGGAAGGAGCTGGAGGGTTGATAACGGCGCCTCCAGGTGGATTCCCCAGATGGCGTGTGCTCGGCATCCACCAGGGTCGAGTTGGCTGAGCCGTTGCCAGCGAAGGTGTCCCAGCGGGTTGCATTGCTGACCACTCGTCGCGCTCTGATCTCCTCGCCATCGGCCAGCCGGACTCCCACAGCAGTTCCGTTTTCCACCAGCACCTTGGTGACGCGAGCTTTGTAGCGGATGCTTCCGCCATGGGCTTTCAATCCTGCCACCAGTTTTTCGGCGATCACGCCGACCCCGCCTTTGGGGTAATTGATTCCACCGGCGTGACGGTCTGAAAACACCATGCCGGCATTGATCATCGGGGTGCGATCGGCCGGCATCACGGACCAGCAGAAGCACTCCATGTCGATCAGGCGTAGCAGCTCCTGGTCACGAATGTGTTTGCGGGCGACGTCTCCAACGTTGAAGGGCAACCAGCGGGCCAGTCCCAGACAGGCCAAGGGAGCTCGGAAGAACACCTTGGCGAGATAGGCGGGGTCTTCGAGCGATAGCAGGGGCATCGCATCCAGACAGCGGAACACCTGCCAACACGTGTCATAGAAGGCTTTAATTCCCGTCGCTTCGTGGGGGAAGCGGGCGCTCATGCGGGCAATGAAGCTGTCGTAGTCGCGGTCGACAGCCATGGTGAGACCACCGGGCAGGTGATATTCCAGCTGCACAGGGTCAGGGATGGTTTCGCAGCGTTGACCAACATCCGCCAGAGCGCGGGTGAGCAGGTTGGTGTGACCGTTCTCCCCGAACCCGAAGATCATCGATGCACCCACATCGAAGGTGTATCCCTTTCTGCGGAAGCTGCCCCCGGATCCACCGGGGATCAAATACCTCTCCAGCACAAGGGTTTTGGCTCCCTTGGCTGCCAACTGGGAGGCAGTGACCAGACCGCCGATCCCGGATCCGATCACGATCACGTCCCAGGCGGGTTTGCTCACAGCGGCTGTCGTCTCAAGGGGTGAACCCTAGGTGCTGGCAAGGCTGGGGTGATCGGTCAGCGAACGGGAAACGGTGGGGTTGCCGTGAGGATCACTTCGGAGCGCACCGGACCGGTCATCAATTGCCGGCAGCGTTCCTCAATGCGCATTCGTAGCAGGTCGATCGAGGCCCCATCCATGGGCTGGCTGGGGTTGAGATAGACGACCACAAATGCGGTGCGTCCCACCTGCATCACGGTTAGATCCAGCAACCAGCAAGAGAGGCTGGCGAGCAGGTCTTCCAGGGCAGCACGGGTTGATCGCACTGTGTCACTTTCGGCTGAGGCGCCAGCGGTTTGGCTCAGGGCGGTGAGGAACGCCTGCAATGGTTCGCGCAGCACCACCGCACTCACCACCAGCACCAGCAGGGAGTCGGTGATTGGCGTCAGAACCGCCAGAGGGGTCTCCCGAAGCAAGGGGGTGCTGAGTAGAGCAAGGCCCGTTAGGCCGCTGATCAGTCCATCCACGCGCGCGGCACGGGCTTCGGTGAGGAGTAATTGGGATTGCGCTCCTGTCCGGCGCCAGTCCCGGTCGTGGCACCAGGCCAGTCCCCAACAGATCACCACCATCGCGACCGAATAGAGGGCGACCGGACCCAGAACTACCTCCGGGATGGTCTGCCCCTTGGCGTAATCAATCACCGTGGCCAGCCCAGCTGCCGCGGCAAAGGTCAAAACGCCGATCAGCACCAGGGATCGAAACAACACATAGAGCGCTTCCTGGCCGTCGTAGCCATAGGGGTAGGCCCTGTCAGGTGGACGCACCACATTGCGGCTGATCCTGGCTGCCACCAGACCTGATCCCACCATGACTGCGGAATACAGCCCATCCAGCAGCAACGCGTAGGACCCTGACAACACGTGCACCCACAGTCCGGCAACGGCCATCAAGGCACTGGCGATCACACCAATGCGCAATGAGCGTTGTTCGATCAGGCGATGGTGCTGGGACGGTGTTGCCCTCTCCACAGGAACTTCAGCGGATGCCATGGCGGCTCAGGCCTTTTCCTTTCTGGTAGCAGCGGGACTGCCGTTGCAGCCTTAAGCCACGGCCTCCACCATCGTTGCGCTGGCTAAATCGTTGAGGGCCCTGTCCCGGTAGGCGCCGTAGCGGCGGCGCTTGTCACGGATGCGTTCGGGCAGCTCCGGCAGCAGCCCGAAGTTGGGTGGCATCGGTTGAAACTTTCCTGATGGGGCCTCACTGATGAAGTGGGTGAGAGCGCCAATCATGCAAGTAGGGGGCAACGTAATCGGGGCCTGGCCCTTGGCCAGACGTGCGGCATTGGTGCCCGCCAGCCAACCGCCCGCCACTGCAGCGGCGTAGCCCTCTGTACCGGTGATTTGGCCTGCCGCCAGCAGGCTGGGGCGCTGGCGGAATTGCAGGGTTGGCTGGAGTAGCTGGGGGGCCTCCAAGAAGGTGTTGCGGTGCATCACCCCAAAGCGCACAAACTCCGCTTCCTCAAGACCGGGAATCAGGCGCAGAACACGTTTCTGTTCTCCCCACTTGAGGTTGGTCTGAAATCCCACCAGGTTCCAGAGCCGACCGTCTTTGTCTTCCTGGCGCAGTTGCACCACGGCATAGGCCCGTTTGGCGCGGCGCACGTCGCGATCATTCACATCACCCCAACGGGGATCCCAGAGCCCGATGGGCTTGAGGGGGCCATAGCGCATGGTGTCTTCGCCACGCCTGGCTAGTTCTTCGATGGGCAGGCACCCCTCGAAAAAGGTGGCACTGTCTTTCTCGAAGTCCTTCAGCTCTGCCTGTTCTGCGTCCAGCAGTGCCTCGCGGAAGGCGAGGTACTGCTGCTGATTCATCGGGCAATTGATGTAATCAGCATCACCCTTGTCGTAGCGGCTGGCTCTGAACGCCTTGGCCATGTCGATGCTTTCGCCATCCACGATGGGGCTGGCCGCATCAAAAAAATGGCAGTCCTCGCGGCCGGTGAAGGCGCGGAGGTCTTCCGCTAAGGGTTCGCTGGTCAGGGGCCCGGTGGCCAACACAGTGATCTGATCACTCGCAGGCAGTGCGTGCTGCTCCCGCCGCTCGATCGTCACCAAAGGATGCTCTTCCAAAGCGGCTGTGAGGGCTGCGCTGTAGCGACCACGGTCAACGGCGAGAGCACCACCAGCGGGCACCGCGTGGGTGTCGGCGGTGCGGATCACCAAAGAACCCAGGCGCCTTAGTTCCTCCTGCAAGAGGCCCGCGGCTCGATCGCTGCTCAGAGCTCCAAAGCTGTTGCTGCAGACAAGCTCAGCAAATTCACTGCTGTGGTGGGCCGGTGAGCGTTTCAGCGGCCGCATTTCAATCAGGCAGACCTTGACGCCCGCGTTGGCGATCTGCCAAGCCGCTTCGGTGCCGGCGAGGCCAGCACCGATCACGACAACGGTTGGTGCTGTGCTCAAGGTCGAGGCGCTCGCTGATCCTCAACCTTAAGAAGTGGTGAATCAGGCGCGGCTGCGCTTGATCATCAGCTGGAGCTGACCAACGGCAGCGCGGCCGATGTTGAACCCTGCCCAGCCCAGCGCCAGAAGGATCGGGGAAGCCACGAGGACGAGCCGGAGGTCCATGGGTGCATCAAAAAATCTCAATGATCTTAAAGACCACGCTGCCTTCAGCGGAACAGTTGGCTCAGCTCGTTTGGTTTTGCAGCATTTGCTGCGGCTCACGGGCGGCATGCAGCTGCGCAAGCTCGCTGTAGCGGATTGCGTGCTGAATCTGCTCCTCTGCGCTTTCTTCGCTGAATTCCCGCTTCACCTGGGCCGGGATGCCGGCCACCAAGGTGCGGGCAGGCACGTCCTTGGTGACCACAGCCCCTGCTGCAACGAGAGCTCCCTCGCCCACGGTGACCCCATTGAGGACGACTGCACCGATGCCAATCAGGCAGCCTTCTTTCAGGGTCGCCCCATGAACAACGGCTCTGTGTCCAACGGTGACGTGCCGATCAATGGTCACAGGTTCCCCAGGATCGCCATGCAAGACGGCGCCGTCCTGGACGTTGCTGCCTTCGCCAATCGTGATCCTGGCGAGATCCGCACGGGCTACGGCTGTTGGCCAGAGGCTGCTGCCTTCAGCCATGCGCACATCACCGATCACCACCGCGCTGGCTGCAACCCATGCATGCGGCGAAATTTGTGGTTCGGGCCAGGAATGGGGCGAGTGATCGGGCATCTTCACGACGGCAGAGGGCCTTGGCATGGATTGTTGCGCTTCTCAGTCGTGAACACCTCTTGGAGGAGGGTGGCACCGGGTGATACGTTTCCTTGGTGCCAAGAGCACTCCTGATCCCGGGCGCAACGCCAAGGTTCTGGAAGGGTCGCTAGCTCAGCGGTAGAGCATCCGGCTTTTAACCGGCTGGTCCTGAGTTCGAATCTCAGGCGACCCATTTCTTCTGCACTGTCTTTGACCTTGGGTCAAGATGAACGTGCAACCCCCAGTTCCGTGTTGTGGAGGAACTGACCTCACATAGCGGCACGGTCGCTGTCGTGGACGACGACCCAAGACTCAGGACTCTCCTGGAGGAGGAACTTCAGGATCTGGGTGTTGATCCGGTGCTTTGTGTGAACGGTGCCGAGTTGATGGCACTCCTTCAGCAGCAGCCTGTGGCACTGATCCTTTTGGATCTGATGATGCCGGTCATGGACGGCTTTGCTTGCTTGGATGCCTTGCGAGCGAAGCGCTCTTCGGTCCCAGTGGTGGTCGTGACAGCGCATGGTGATTCCAGTTACCGCCAGCGCGTTCTTGATGCTGGAGCGAGTGATTACGTTTTGAAGCCTCAGTTGTTTGAGCGTTTGCCCCGTCTGCTCACGCGCTACGTGACCGGGGGTGAGCCCTGATCGTCGGCAACGCCTTGGTGTCGAGGTATCTGTCGTTGAAACCCGATCAAGAAGCGCGTTCCTTGGAAGGGGGTCCCTGACTGTTTCGTGGATGTGTCGAGCTGGAGAGTGCCTCCCATACCTTCCATCAGTTCTTTGGCCAGAGCTAGACCCAAGCCACCTCCTTCTGCACGGTGGGGTGCCCGGTGTTGCTCCAATCGTTGAAAACGGTCAAAAATGCTGGCCATTTGATCTTGATCTGTCTCCTGAAGTCCAGGGCCTGAGTCCTGAAAAGTCAGTGTGATCGAATCGTCTGTGACATCTGCTTCGATTAAAATAGTGGCAAGCCCATCGCTGAATTGCAGGCTGTTTTCAAACAATTGATCCAGCACATGGCCAAAGGCTTGGCGATCAATGCGAATCAGATGGTTCGTGGGATTGATTTGAATCTGCAAATGGGATTGCTTGTCAGCTGATAACGATTGGCGCCAGTCATCCACGGCTGTCTGTAAGGGAAGTGATTCCCAGGTCCAGGGATATTGACCCGTTTCCAGGTCGGATAGCAACATCAGTTTGTCAACCAGTCGTCTAACACGATCGCTCTCTTGCTGTGCTGACTCCAGCTTTGATTGTGCTCTGCTGGATGTCTCAATCAACCGATCTAAACGCTTGAGGTTTCCGGTCAGTAAGGCAAGTGGGGTGCGCAGTTCGTGGGCTAAGGATTGAATAAAGCTTCTTTGACGGTGCAGGCTTTTTTCAATGGGGTCTAGATCTCTGATGATGATCAAGTGAAAGCCTTCCGACATGCTGTCGATCTGGCGCCAGGTCAAGCGCCCAGGGAAGAAATTTGCTGGTTCTATGCCTTGGGTTTTCCCGCCGACACGCAGCTTCTGTTCACCTTCGGATTGCTCAAGAATTAATTCGCTGAGTGTCTTTTGGGTATGGCTGTTTTTATCAGATGGCTTTCCTGTCTCCATCCATGGTTGCCATTGAATGCATTGATCGATGGTTCGACCAACGAGCAAAGCCGTGATTCCTGCACCGAAGCAATCAGCTGCTTTTTGGTTGGCCCAGCGAATGCACTGGTTGTGGTCTGCAATCATCATCACCTCATCGGTGCTGTCGAAGGCCACGCGCAATATCCCCAGCGATTGGCGTAATTGAGCCAGGAGTTCCTGATCACCTGGGCTCCGTTCGGCGTATTTGTCAGCAGGCATGGGGCCCTTCCAGCGGGCGCAGGGTGGCGGCAAAGCTCCAGGAGCTGGCGGCAGATTTCTCGGCGACGATGTAGTGCTCACTGCGCACACTTGTGCCATCGCTGCAGATCGTCGCCAGCTCAAGTGGGTGGCTAATCAGTTTCGATGTTTCCGTGAGCTTGAAGCGGGAGAAGCCGCTGTGGTGCTGATCCCTGAACTCTTTGGGGAGGATGCCGCCGATCGATTGACCGATCAGTGCGTCGTCCCAGCCATAGATCTCCCGGAACCGGCGGTTGAACTCCACCACAAGCCCCTCAGCATCAGTGCGCACGAAGGGCAGGTCATGCCGCTCTCGCAGCGCTGCAACGGCTCCGGGGCTCCAGGCGCTGGCCATCCATTGCTCTCGATCAATCGAAGGTTAGGGAGATGCCTTGGTCTTGGCAGCCCATCGCCCGCTAGAGTTTGGGTTCCGGGGTATAGCGCAGTTTGGTAGCGCGCCTGCTTTGGGAGCAGGATGCCGGGGGTTCAAATCCCTCTACCCCGACTCCTTTAAATTCCAGTCCCCAACTGGACGATGAGCCGCCTCTAGGGGTGGCTTT
Source organism: Salipiger bermudensis (assembly GCA_964225855.1). GTDB lineage: Bacteria > Cyanobacteriota > Cyanobacteriia > PCC-6307 > Cyanobiaceae > Synechococcus_C. The sequence continues at coordinate 17,294 of CAXQPR010000106.1, forward strand.
TTTGTTGACGAGGGGAGGGCCGATCTTGATTGGCGTCAACTAACACCGTCTTCAGGGCTTGCGGTGTTGATCGAGCAGGGGTCAGGTGACGGCCTTGTTTGAGGCGGGATCGCTCATGCCTGCACTGCAGGCCATCGCGGGAACCCGGGAGACAGGCGATGGAGTACCTCGCTGCAGCGGTTGTTGAGCATGGGACTTGTGCTGCGATGTACGGAGAAGAGAGATCGCTTGGGCGAAATGCTGAGTGTGTCACTGCTGAACGAATAAGGCCTGGTGGGTCATTAATGGTCCGATGAATGTTGTGGCACAACGGATTGACGCCTCCGGAGCTCTTGCAAGCGACACGTTGGTAGTGCTGCCAACTATGCATGCGACAGGCTTTCAGTCATGTACTGGTCAAAGTTCTTGAGCACTGGCTCATTCGCTAGAACATGCAGAGATTGCCTTCTTTCCCGATGTCAAATGAAAGCGAAACAAGCCGGGCTTCCGCTGAACTTGATCGCCTCCGAAAAGTTCTTGAAGTCGCTAAGCGTAGTGGCAACAAGCTCTTCATGGAAAACATTGAGCGTGAAATCGCTGCCGTTCTAAGTGGTGATGATTCTCCACTGATCACGGATTACCTCACCGAAGAAGAGCGTTCAGGTAAGCGACCTGGGCACTAAGGAGGGGCTATGGATTGCGTCTAGCCAAACACCCCATCCAGTAAAAAGTGGAAACAGGTGTACATCACTGCCCCTATTAGGACTGCCGGAAGAGTGAGCTTCATGCCTAACCTCCGTGTTTGCTTAACCTTAATAGGGTGATTCAGGCGTTTTGTGTCATCGGGCACACAAAACTTTCCAGAGGTATTACTGCTCAGGGTCTCAGGATGTCGGTCTTGAGAGCTGCAGGTATTAATGCTTATTGCTTGTGGTCCTTTTGCTGGCGCGGCCCAATTGCATGAGCTCTTTCTGCTTCGACCGCCGATCAGTGTCATGGGCGTGACGCAGCGGCGCCAAATTAAATCGGCAATGGTTTGAAAATGCTGGACGTCGATCTGAATTTGTGTTGATCGATACGCCATGATTGATCTCGTCTAGGCCATGAAGAAGTGGGTTTTTTCCAGATCTATGGCTTCACAGCTCGAGCTCATCGCTCTAACCCCCAGAGGATCTTCGATTTATAAGCTTCATAGTGGCGGATATCGAGTTTGCGATCCTGACCATCAATGTCATTTCGTGCAGAGCCTCTATAAAGCTGAAGAGGTGGTAAGGGCGATCGAGGTTGGCTTTGGCTATCCCTACTCATCAGGCTTTCACGAGATCGTGCATTGATGGCGCATGGCTGACTGGGTTGTTGTCGCCTCATCGCGACTCATCAGACTCTCAGCGACTACAACTCCAAATCGCAAAGTGTATGCAAGCCGCCGAGGAAATGATCAACGAAGAGGTCCTAGGGTCGATGAATCTGCAAGCAGCAACTGCAGGCTCCATAGCATCGTTGCTTACCGTCTCCCTGATTAACCCATCCCCGACGTTGGCGCGATTCAAGGGGGAGAATGAGGCAATGTGGGCTCAATCTATTCAGGCTGATATCAATCATGGTGCTCCTGCAGAAACTCTATGTATCAATGCTTCGTCAGGAGGAGGATCGATGCTCACTCTCTTCGCTTGATTTTTACGACCTACTGCAATCCAGGCGACTCTCGAAACATGGCTCCGATTGCTCGATCTTCATTCAGGCTCATTAACTCAGTTTTTTTGTCGCTGATCACACCTCCACCATCTCAGATGTGTCGTGGTGTTGATCCGTACTGCGATAGGCAGGGAGCGGGTTGATCTGTTGTCAGCCCATTCAGCTTGATACCTCGCCTCCAAGCAGGCACATGCAGCTGCTGCATCTGGATTTGGGCTTGCCCTTCAGCTCCATAAGCACATTTACTTATTGTTAAGTAGCTTTGCGAAGAGTTAACTTCTCTTCATCGAACTCGTTCCTCCTGGATGGTTGGCCCCATTCGGGATTTTTTTTCGATAATTTTCTGATGTGACTCATGTCCCACATCGCTGTGGAGGGCCGTGGGGCTAGGTCACAGAATCCCAAGAGTAAGGCCGCCTTCCCGGATGGAAAGACGGCCTAAATCGCTCGTTCATGCATGGTTCAACCCTGTCACGTCTTGAAGAAGAGAGGAGGGTCGAAGCGTCTGGCGGTGGCAACCCTGGGGCCATGACGTC
>CAXQPR010000107.1:0-6711 GCA_964225855.1 Salipiger bermudensis
GCTTGGCGGGCCCTGCGGATCTGGCGGTCTGTACTCACGCTGATCGTGTTTCTTTGGTGGGATGCCCGCCTTTGGACTTATCCGGGAGGCTGCACGCCAGAACGGCGCGCGACACGACAACAGAGCCGTGCTCGTTGGTTGACCGAGGAGCTGCTGACGTTGGGCTCCGCATTCATCAAGCTCGGGCAACTGCTGTCGGCACGCCCTGATGTGCTGCCTGCAGGTTGGGTGGCGGAACTGGCTGACCTGCAGGACAAAGTTCCACCGTTCTCATTTGATCGGGCCCAGTCCGTTCTGGAGGAGGAGCTCGGCCAGCGTTGCGCGGAGATCATCGATCTCGACCAACAGCCCCTTGGGGCGGCTTCGCTGGCCCAGGTGCATCGCGCCAGTCTGCGCAGCGGGCGCCAGGTGGTGCTCAAGATTCAACGGCCCGGGCTGGAGCGGGTGTTTCGCCTCGATCTGGAGGTGATGCAGCAGGTGGCCGCCGTGTTGCAGCGTCACCCCAGCTGGGGGCGGGGACGCGACTGGGTGGCCATCGCCCAGGAGTGCAGGCGCGTGTTGCTGCGGGAACTCGACTTCCGCGTGGAAGCCCAATATGCAGCCCGCTTTCGCCAGCAGTTTCTCGATGACTCCCGCATTCGTGTGCCTGGGGTGATTTGGGAGCTGAGCAGCCGCAGGGTGCTGTGTCTCGACTATCTGCCCGGCATCAAGATCAACGATCGTGCGGCCCTGCTCGACGCGGGCATTGACCCTTCGGCGGTCGCGGAGATCGGTGCTGCCAGCTATCTGCAGCAGTTGGTGCGGTACGGCTTTTTCCATGCCGATCCCCATCCCGGCAACCTGGCGGTCGCCAGTGATGGTGCCCTGATCTACTACGACTTCGGAATGATGGGCCTGCTCTCTGAAGGGCTCCGTCGTCGCTTGGGATCAATGGTGCGGGCGGCCGCCGCCCGCGATGCCTCTGGTCTGGTCACCGAGATGCAGGCTGCGGGTGTGATTGCCTCCGGCATTGATGTGGGCCCTGTGCGCCGACTGGTGCGCGTGATGCTGAAGGAGGCCCTCACCCCGCCCTTCAGTCCCAATGTGATCGACAAGTTGTCGGGGGATCTTTATGAGCTTGTGTACGGCCAGCCCTTCCGGTTGCCGGTGGAGCTGATCTTTGTGATGCGAGCCCTCTCAACCTTCGAGGGGGTGGGACGCAGCCTCGATCCCGGCTTTAGCCTGGTGGCGATCGCCAAGCCCTACCTGCTGCCCCTGATGACTGCCAGTGGATCCGGCCCCAACGACCTGTTCAACGAGCTGGGGCGGCAGGTGGGTGCCTTGAGCAGCAAGGCTGTCGGCATCCCTCGCCGCTTGGATGAAAGTCTCGAACGCTTGGAGCAGGGAGATCTGCAGCTGCAGATCCGCATGGGTGAGTCCGATCGTCAGTTCCGGCGGATGGTGACCGCCCAGCACGCCCTGGGTCAATCGGTCCTGCTGGCGGGCCTGGCTCTCTCCGCTGCTCTGTTGGGGGCGAGTGCGCGTCCGCTGTGGGCTCTGTTGCCGATAGCGGCAGGGGTACCTGTGGGGATGGGTTGGCTGCAGCTGCAGGTCAAGTTGCGCCGTGATGCCCGCGTTGAAGGGTTGTCGGGTTCAGGTCGCTGAACTCGGCATCGCCAGCAGTTTGCGGCGCAGGTCCTGCTGGAAGGCCTGGTGGCGTTCGGCTGAAAGCGTCAAGCTGGGCATGGGCGGGATCAGTTGATCGAAGCGGCGCCTGAAGGCGTCCGAAAAGTGACTGCTGTTGGCCCGGGTCGGCATCGCGGTGTTGGTGTCCGTGACCAGACAGCGCAGGCTGCTTCTCCACTCCGGTGCATGAGTGTCGAGCCATTGCTGATACAACAGCCATACCGGTATCCAGAAGCGCACCGCGCTGTTGAGGTCATTCAGCACGGTAGGCATCGTGGCGGCGAGGTCAGGGTCGCGCTGATCTACGAAGTTGCGGTAGCTCTGATGCCACGCCTCCCGCAAAGGATGGTCGGCGTGTTGGAAGCTCCAGTGGCTGATGCTGCGTAGCCACGGCCGCAGGGATCGGTTGAGCAGCAGGCGATGGTGCCCCCGCTGCTGCAGCTGTGCATCCGACAGCTCTGAAGTGAGCAGGAACAGGCTGGTGCACACATCGATGGTGGTGCCGAGGGCCTGACGGCGTTCACTCAGCCAGCTCCAGCGCAAGGCATCAAAATCGGGTTGCGTCCGGTGCTGCATCAGCAGCGGAACCCCGTCCATGTCCACTTCATGCGCAGCGTTGCTGAGACTGCGACTGAGGGCCGTGGACCCCATTTTCGGGAGGCACTGCACGAACACATGGCCGCCCTGCTTTCGATCGGTCTCGGCCGCAGCGACGAAGTCTGGAAAAGCCATGGCTTAGAGCCGCGGATGCCGGGAACCCTGCACGGCTTGCCCCTCAGCGTTAGGCCCGAACAGGGTGCGCAGGGTGGTGGCCCGCATCGTGGCACCAGCCGCTCCTGAAAACCCAGGCGGATGGGTGCAAAGACGGGTGCCATCCGCCACGTAGGCCACGCCGAGAGCGCGACGCCAGTGGGGTGTGGCATTGGCAGGCCCGTAGTGCCAGACCTGTCCTTCGTGAATGTCCACATCTCCTGGCTGCATGGCTGGCAGAGCCTGCATCGGCGCTCCATGCCGCTCCAGCAGCTGCGGGAGGGCATCGGGGTGGGGAATGTCGCTTTGCTCAGGTGGGAGCTGTGCCGTCCCTTCCGCATACACCAATGTGCAATGCGCTGGGATTGGATCGAGCGGGATCCAGCAGGTGTACGACTGGCGGTCGATCGGTAGGAAATCGCGATCCCGGTGCCAGGGCGTGCCAGGTCCACCGGGGGCTTTGGTGAGCAGATCGAACTGAAACGGCCGTACGGCGTCAAGGCCGCTCACCTCTTTCACCGCCGCCACCAGGGCTGGGTCGGTGAGCAAGGCAAAGAGCTCCTGATTGAAGCGGTCGGCGTGCAGGTGGGCACCGTCAGCCTGGATGCCCAGCAGTGCTTGGCGACCAGCCTGCAGGCCTGTGGCGCTGGCCTGGGCTTGCAGCTGTTGGTTGATCAGCGCCAGGCGCTGCGGATCGAAGAGCTGCTTTTTCAGCCAATGGCCTGCCCCCGTTGACGGGGAGGCAGGCCCATCTGCAGTAGGACCCGGTGGCGTGATCAGCCGTTGCCGCGGGGGCCCTGACCAGCAGCACCGGCATAGACGGCCTGGCTGCCCAGCTCGTCTTCGATGCGCAGCAGCTGGTTGTATTTAGCGACGCGCTCGCTGCGGCTGAGGGAGCCGGTTTTGATCTGGCCGGCGCGGGTGGCCACCGACAGATCAGCGATGGTCGTGTCTTCGGTCTCGCCGCTGCGGTGGCTGATCACGCTGGTGTAACCGGAGCGGCCTGCAAGATCGATGGCCTGCAGGGTCTCGGTGAGGGAGCCGATCTGGTTGACCTTGATCAGGATCGAGTTGGCCACACCCTGATCGATGCCCTGTTGCAGGCGCTTGCTGTTGGTCACGAACAGGTCATCACCCACCAGCTGCACCTTGCTGCCCAGCCGCTCGGTGAGCAGCTTCCAGCCGCTCCAGTCGTCTTCGGCCAGACCATCCTCGATCGACACGATCGGGAAGCGGTTCACGAGCTGCTCCAGCTGGCCGACCATCTCAGCGCTGTCGAAGCTGCCGCCGTCGAATGCATAACGGCCGTCCTTGAAGAACTCGGTGCTGGCCACGTCCAGGGCAAGGGAGATCTGCTCGCCGGGTTTGTAGCCGGCTTTTTCGATGGCCTGCACCAGCACGTCACCCGCTTCGATGTTGCCCAGATCGGGGGCGAAACCCCCTTCATCACCCACGGAGGTGCTCAGACCACGGCCATGCAGGAGACCCTTGAGGGTGTGGAACACCTCGGTGCCCATGCGCAGGGCTTCCCGGAAGGTGGGTGCGCCGTGGGGCACCAGCATGAATTCCTGGAAATCCAGGCTGTTGGCTGCGTGGGCACCACCGTTGATCACGTTCATCAGCGGCACTGGCAACAGCGACGCCATCGGACCGCCCAGATAGCGGTAGAGGGGCAGGCCCACACCATTGGCTGCCGCCCGTGCGGTGGCCATGCTCACGGCCAGGATGGAGTTGGCGCCCAGGTTCGACTTGTTCTCGCTGCCGTCGAGCTCCTGCATGGTGGAGTCGACAGCGGCCTGATCCAGGGCTGAGAGTCCGCAGAGAGCCGGAGCGATGCGGGATTCAATGTGATCCACCGCTTTGGTCACACCCTTGCCCATGTAGCGGCTGCCGCCGTCCCGCAGTTCGTGGGCTTCATGGGCGCCTGTACTGGCACCACTGGGCACGATCGCTCTTCCGCTGGCGCCGCCCTCGAGCAGGACCTCGGCTTCCACCGTGGGGTTGCCACGGGAGTCGAGCACCTCCCTGGCCACGATGGTGTCGATGACGAGATCGAGGGAGTCGAGCACGTGCAGCGGGTCAAAGATGAAGAGATCCTATGGAATGCCCCCTGTCGCCCCCCTGCGCGTTTTGGCACCATGCGGTGAGAACAGGCGGAATCCCTGCGCATGCGCATGCTTCACACCATGCTCCGGGTCGGCGACCTGGAGCGGTCTCTGCGGTTTTACACCGAGGTTCTGGGGATGCAGCTGCTGCGTCGTAAGGAGTACCCCTCAGGCCGTTTCACCCTGGCGTTTGTCGGTTACGGGCCCGAGAGCGACCACACGGTGCTGGAGCTCACCCACAACTGGGACACCACGGATTACGCCATCGGTGACGGCTATGGCCACATCGCCCTTGGGGTCGATGACATCGTCGGCACTTGCCAGGCCATCGCTGAGCGGGGCGGACGGGTGGTGCGTGAACCCGGCCCGATGAAGCACGGCAACACCGTGATCGCCTTTGTGGAAGATCCCGATGGCTACAAAGTGGAATTGATTCAGCTCTCGTCCCGCTCGGACGCCGCTTAAGCGACGGCTCAACACGTCATGACCTCTTCGGCCCGCCCCAGCGTTGAACCTTCCGCCAGTCTCACGGCGGAGCCGGATCGCTTCAGTGATGAGGCTTGGGACCTGCTCCTCTCCGGCCAGGACCTGGCCCGTCGCTGGCGCCATGGCGAACTGGATGTGGAGCATTTGCTCCAGGTGCTGTTCAGCGACCGTCGCTACAGCGATCTGGTGGATGGTCTGACGCTGGATCCCGAGGAGTTGCTCGATCGGCTTGAAGGCTTTCTGGCTGAACAGCCCATGGCCCGTGGCGATGAGCTTTTCGTGGGTGAGGATCTTGAGGATCTGCTGGAGGCCGCCGACCGGTGTCGAGGGCTGTGGGGCTCCCGCTTGATCGAGGTCTCCCATCTGCTGATCGCCATGGGGCGGGACCCGCGTGTCGGAGCGGATCTATTCGAGCGTTTGGGCTTGCCGGCTGATCGGCTCGAGGTGGAGGTGCGTCAGTGGAGGCCTGTCCAGCGCGAGGCCATGGCTGTTCCAACAGAGAAGGCTGTTCCAGCAGAGAGGACTGTTGCTGCAGACAGGCCTGTCCCTCGCAGTAACAGGCCTGGCTCAAGAGACATGCCTGCTGAGGCGGATGGACCGCCATCGTTCTCCCCCCAGGGTCAGGAGCGCGCGATCGTGCAGGCTTCCCCCGTTTCGAGCAGCCGCAGCCGGAGTGCGCCCCCTGCCTCTGCCGTTCCCTTGGCGCGTGTCGAGCCCCAACCGGCTGACCCTCTCCTCAGCGATCAGGCTTCGGAGGAGGAGCCCACGGCCCTGCAGTTGTACGGGCGCGATCTCACCGCGGCAGCGGCCCAGGGCCAGCTCGATCCGGTGATCGGCCGCGACACCGAGATCCGGCGCCTGATCAAGGTGCTCTCCCGCCGCGGCAAGAACAATCCCGTGTTGATCGGGGCGCCGGGTGTCGGCAAAACGGCCATCGCTGAGTTGCTGGCCCAGCGGATCGTGGCTGGAGAGGTGCCGGAGTCGTTGCAGGGTTTGCGCCTGGTGGCTCTGGATGTGGGAGCGCTGATCGCTGGCGCCAAGTTTCGCGGCCAGTTTGAAGAACGCCTGCGGTCCGTGCTGGCGGAGGTGAGTGACCCTGATGCCGGCGTGGTGCTGTTCATTGATGAGCTGCACACGGTGGTGAGCAGTGACCGCTCCAGCGCTGATGCCGGCAGCCTGCTCAAGCCCGCTCTGGCCCGTGGTGATCTGCGCTGCATTGCCGCCACCACCCCGGAGGACTATCGCCGCACGGTGGAAAAGGATCCGGCGCTGCATCGCCGTTTCCAGCAGGTGCCGATCCTCGAGCCATCCCTGGAGCTCAGCATTGAGATCCTGCGCGGATTGAAGGAGCGCTACGAGCTTCATCACGGCGTGACGATCACGGATGACGCCTTGGTGGCCTCCACGCGCCTGGCGGATCGCTACATCAGTGATCGCTGCTTGCCCGATAAGGCCATCGATCTGATCGATGAGGCGGCAGCGCAGCTGAAGATGGATGTGACGTCCAAGCCCCAGGTGGTGGAAGACGCTGAAGCGGAATTGCGCAGGGTGGAGCTGGCACTGCTGGCGGCGGAGCAGGCTCCGGAGGCGGAGCGGGTGCAGCTTCAGCGCTCGCGCCTTGAAGCCGCCAGTCAACTCGAGAGCCTCAGGGAGCGCTGGCAGGCGGAGCGGGATCAGCTGGCGGAACTGCGCCAGCTCCTGCAGG
>CAXQPR010000108.1:0-3332 GCA_964225855.1 Salipiger bermudensis
AGGATGATCTCCATGTCGCGCAGGCAAGCAGCCATGCGGCGGGAGGTGTAAGCGTTACCGCCAGGGGCGATCAGTGCAGGCTGCTGAGCGAACAGAGCGCGAGCTGCGTTGGCAACGATGGTGGAAGCGTTGCTGGTGATGCGGTTCACAGCATCCAGACGCTTATTGCTGTCGGACACCATGGCGGCCAGGGCGTCGATCTCGCTGGCGTTGATGAACTGGCCCCGGGCATCAGCCTGGGCGACAACCTTGGCGAAGGCGTCGAACATGTTGGAACTCCTGTAAGCGAGGTCTGGAGAAAACTTCAGACAGGGATGGGGAGAAAGCCGGGAGGCTTTCGCGTCCCGTCGGTGGTGATTCTCGCGAAGTCAGCGGAAGGACCCCGAAGGCTGTTCATAATGTTTAACTCCGCCTGCAGGCACAAGGGAGTGGGCACTCTCTAAAGATCGAAAAGCACATCGTGGATGTAGGCCTCTGTCCACTCAGAGCCGTAGAACCGCGTCAGCATCCCGCGGGCTGGGTCTTTTTCAGATCGGTAAGCCGTGTAGCGCTTTTGACCAGCCAGTAGCAGCTCAGACCTCTCTTCGTCGACGGGTTTGGCTTCCTCGACGAGGCTGATGTACAGATCGAGATAGTCCTGGAAAGCAGGGCGGATCACGTTCTCAATCAGTGCATCTCCGTCCTCCCCCAGTGGCAGGCGTGTCCACAGGAAGGCGGGTGAGAAATAAGGCTGCGCTTCTTCTGGGATCGGTCCCCCATCAGGCAGTTCTTGGCGCCACCGCTCGAAGCGCGGCATGAGGCGTTCCCAGACAGGCTCGGTGTGCCGAGCATCGGATTTATCGACGGGTTGCAGATCAAGGGCCAGCAGATGGCCGTTGGGGAGGGTGACCAGGTCGGCTCCGAAGAAGGGCAGGTCGAAGTGGCAGCTTGGATTGATGACGAAATTCAGAACCGACGCCGCAGCCCCAGCTTCAACACAGGCAGAACGCACCTGGCGGAGTTTGGGGGTGCTGCAGGCCCACGTGGCTGTGGTGACAGGAACAGGCTTTGCTTTCGAGCCTGTCGACCCTTCCTTTAAGAGGAACTGATCAGGGATTGGATAGGGTTCAGGAGCAAAGCCTTCCACGGCGAGGATGGCGTCATCGAGAAAGGGTTGCCAGCGCCAACCTTCAATCTGAACAGGGTCGAGGCTGTTGTGGCGGGGAGAGGCGCTCATGCGGTCTGACTGGCAGGAAAGAGGAATTCGTGAAGGAAGCGGTCTGACCACTCTTTGCCGTAGTGGCTCGTGAACAAGCCATGGGCGGGATCGCGCTCAGCGCTGTATACGTCGTAAGCCTTTTGCAGTTCGACGACGTCGCAGCTTTTGATCGAACTTCTGCTCTTCAGAGCCTCGTCGTGCAACTGCCAGTAGGAGGCCAAAAATGGAGTGAATGCTTGAGGCAGCGAGCTTTCTGCCTGATCGGCCCCACCCCGACAGAACAGCAACCAAGGTGAAAAGTATTGATTGGGATCGAAGGAGCGCATCGTCTCCTCTCCGCTCAGATCAGGAAACTGCTTGTGCAATGACTTGAGGCCTGTGTAGTGGCGTTCGAAGTAGGCCGGATCCTGCGACAGGGGTTGGAAGTCGAGAACGGCAACCAGTTTTTGGCGTGCCCCAAACCACAGCAAGTCGATTCCCAGCAGTGGATGGTCGAGGTTGTCGGCTGGATAGGCGACGGAGTTGAGCACCTGCAGGCTGTCGCCAGCATCCAGGCGGGTCACGCGCCAGCGACGAAATCCAGGTACATCCCACAGCCAGCTGCGGATCTCGCTGTTTTGTTTGTCGGAGCGTTTGAATTCAAGGCCGCTTGGGACGTCGATGGGTTGACCGCCCCGCTGTTGGATGCCCTCGTGCAACTCACTCAGGAAGGTGTCAAACATCAGCTCACTCCTGCCTGGTCGAATTCTTGTAGTCGCTCTAGAGCCTTATCCCGCAACGCGACGAGATCGCTATCGCTCGGGCAGCGGAACTCAGTGCAGTACGTCGTCATTGACACGCCATCAAGGCATTGCACTGAACTAACGCGCATGCGCAGGTTGTCGGTGACGAACCAGCAGCGCTCAATGCCCACGTTGGTGTCGTAGCGCGTGGTGATAGTGAGAACGCCATCGTCAGCAAAGGCATAGGTGCTCACCACTGACTGCTTTTCCACGTAGCCCTTGTCGCGCAGGAGAAATCCTTCTCTGGGGTTCGTTGCCGAAGGAACGTCGATCAAGACGGCGGCATGATCGTCGCTGCGAGCGCTCTGCTTGAGGTTGCTTTCCCACCAGAACCTGGCGCCGCCTTGAGCCTCTGCTGCATCGATACCCAAGTTGGCGCAGATGGTGGCCACGGCCGGATCGGATCCGTTGAAGGGCTCAATGATCAGGTTGGAGTCGGCAAATTCATCATCTTGATGATCGAGGTGATGCACAGCCCGGCGGGTCATCCAGGTGCCGCGGCTGGCATGGAGGAAGTCCTCCATCGTCATCGCTGTGGGGTGCATGGGAAAAGACTCAGAACAGTCGGCAAGTGCGCTCAGCGCGTTTGGCGTTCAGCAACCAGCTGGGTCAGGATTCCCTCAATCCTTTGCAGCTCAGGGTGTTCGCTCAGGGTGCTGTCAATCTTTTTCTGGGGGAGTTTGAGCTTCTGTCCCATGGCTACGACGTCTGCGCGCAGGCGATCGCGATAAGCGGTGAGCTGGTCGATGGATTCGTCGAGCTCTTGCGTGGAAACGTCCGTCACGGCCTGATGGATGGATGGGGGCGACCCTAGACCGAACAGCCAGTCAGGAAGGGCTCTGGGGCGGGCTCCGATCTGTTCTTGTTGACCTTATTAATAAGTCTGTTCAAACAAGCGGCATCGCCAGAGCCGCTTGTTTGAAACCTTGAGGGAATCCAAAGAAGTGATGGTTTTGATCGTCAGGCCTCTCTGTTGAAGGGGGCAAAACCCCTGCAGACGCATGGTTTACCCCCTGTTTTGGTTTGGATGACGAACCTTTGCGTAATCGGGGCTTTTTGTTCTTGGGTTCAGGCGGTTGCTTCTACCTTTCAACGGAGCGGCAGCCCAGCTGCTTCTCGTCTACCGGCTCCATCAGGTGCTTTCCGGGCTCTGCCGGATTCAGCGTCTGACCTTCATCAGCTTTGTTGAAGGGCTCGGTGGATCTCCCCGATGTCTTGCCCCTCCCCAATGCTCGACGCATTCTCCCGCGCCGTCGTTAGCGCCGACGCTAAAACTGCCCCCATCGGTGGCGGTGAACTGGCTGCCCTCAAGGGCTTCGTTGCTGAAGGCAACAAGCGTCTTGATGCTGTGA
>CAXQPR010000109.1:0-49937 GCA_964225855.1 Salipiger bermudensis
AATCTTCAAAACCAGGCATCGATGGTGTTTCAGGCCCGGGAATCAGCCGTGACCAATCAGCATCATTGTTGACAATTGCCTTGGCCTTAGTGAGATCGGAAAGAAAGACAGAATGCGTGATAAAACCATTATCAAAGTGCTTGCAGGATACTGCCATCACACCTGCCGCAAAACCCTTCTCGTAGACGTTGCGCTGATGACGAACAACACTAATCAAGCCAAACGATAGACAAGCGAGAAGAAGACCATAGAACGGCCAGCTCTTGATGCAACTCGTGAAGCGCTCGCGAAACATTCGATTCAAGACAGGCACTCCTTCTACGATCCTCAGCCCCAACGCTAACCATGCCAGCATTAATAAACTACTTTGGCCGTGTAATGAAAGCTTGGCGCTAGCGCTTTAAGAAAAAGGCAATAATCGAGACCGTGACGATCAAAATCACACCAAAATTCCAGATCTGCGCCGACCGACCACTCAACTCAAAGGAAAACAGAGTTTGCTTCAGATGGCTTTGATCTCTAGATAGCAACAATGTTGCACCAACCAGAAGAATGACAGGAATCACGAAAACAAGAACTACTTCCATCATCAAACCATTAACAACCTTGACCTAAGCTGATCAGGAGTAATCACAACGACAGGCACAACTACTGCACCGCATCAAGAAGCGTGTTAATCGAGGGTTCTCGGCCAGCACAAACATCATCAATCGTGGTTTCCACTGCTGACTCCAATACAGGAGTTAACAGTGCCATGATTCCGGCTCCGAATACGGCGAATGGATTTCCTGCTGTTTCTTGTTTGTAGTTGTCCATGGCCTTGGCTAACAAACTTGATGTCAAGCTTTTAGGGGTATAAAACCCAACACTGACCCCTGTTTCGTTGGTCATTTCTGCACTGGGGATCAGAAACATCTGCTTGAAGTTACAGCTCAACAGCATCGTGGTCCCCTCATTGGTGAACACCCGTGGATTCACGATCAGTGCCCCTAGGCCAAGAGTGCCGAAACCAAGAACAACCACAGTCGCACCAATGACAGCTTTCAATCCCACCGTTCAATCCTCCTGATCTACCTGGTGATCTGATCAGCCCAAAGAGCAATGCGATTAGACGAACCATACCAATGGTTGCCAAAGAATCCTCCATGAGCCGTGTCATCCAGCACCAGATGCTGGGCACCGGTCAGAAGGGCTGAATCGACCGGCACCAAACCATCGCCATCGACGGTTCCTAGACCAGCGATGCTGTTGTAATTGCCAACAGCGCTGCGCTGACTGAAGGCACTGGCGTTACTGGAATTGAGATCAAGTTTTCCGGCAACAGCGACATAGTCAACCTCCGGGAAGAATGCGCCCGGATAGGAGCGATCGACCATGGCTCGCAGGGGTGTCGCCCTTTGCGCCTGATGGGGGCTACCCAGGGTGATCAGTCGATTGCAGAATTGTGCTCCGCCGTAACAACGACCCGAGAAGCTGTCAGCACTGAGATAAAGCCTCAACATGACGCCGCCTGAGCTGTGTCCGATCAGGGTGACCCGACCGGAGGGGGACGCAGCTGCAAGCTTCTGCACCTGATCGTGTACACGATCGAGCACACGGCGCCAACCGAAAGCCCATGTGGTGAGCATCCAATCGAATCGGCTTACGGGAATGACGTGAACCTCACTGCCCTGATGTTCACGAATCCAGTCGGCCATGGCGGCATAGGCCTCTTCCGTAATCAGGAAGCCACCGAGGATCACCACCGGTTGGCACGCTGCAGCAGACGCCATCCAAAATTCGTCAGACCTGGCCATCATCATGGCCAATGCCTCTTCACACCCCATGTCAGCGGAACGCGTTTGTGATTACCCGCGACCTCCTCTTGTGGAGCTGGTTGAGGGAGTTGTGACCGTGACAATCGGCGATGAATGCATTGCCGAGACCGAGCGCTACGTACGGGTCTGCGAGACCTTCCACCCCCCCACGATCTACCTGCCACCCACAGCCTTCAAAGCCGGGAGCCTGCATCCCTCAGCAGGTCGAGCCAGTTTCTGTGAATGGAAGGGGGTCGCCAGTTACTGGTCTCTGTCTCGATCGGATGGCTCCGATTTAAGGCCCCGAGCGGGATGGAGCTACGCCAGACCCACCGAATCATTTGCCCTTCTTGCCGGCTGGATCAGCCTCTACCCAGGATTGGTTGATCACTGCTCTCTCAACGGTGAAGAGGTCAGCCCCCAACCCGGCAGTTTCTATGGCGGTTGGATCACCTCGTCGGTGATCGGACCCTTCAAAGGAGACCCCAATCACCCCGAATTGATATGAACGAGCCCGTACAAGTGGCGGTGGCAATGCTGTATCGCCAGGGGAGATGGCTGCTGCAGTTGCGGGACGACATCGAGGGGATCATTGCGCCGGGTTGCTGGGGATTATTCGGTGGCCATGTGGAACCCGGAGAAACCGTCGAAGCGGGCTTGCGCCGAGAACTCAAGGAAGAAATTGATCTGGTCGCGACCGCGCTTCATCCCTGGTTCTGCCACATCAATCAGACACGCCACCTGCATGTGTATGTGGGGCCCCTTCCTGTGCCCCTGGAGTCACTGACCCTCCAAGAAGGCCAGGACTTCACCCTCGCCTCGCTCGACACGATCGCCACAGGTGGTGTGCAAAGCCACCGCCTGGGTGAGACCAGGCCCCTGGCCGGCTGCCTTGAGATCGTGATTCAGCGTCGCGGCGAGATTGGAGATCTCCTCGCAGCTAACGAACAAAAAACCTGACAACACAGGTCAGAGCAATTGGATCAGCAGCGCCACGGCGAACAGCAGCAGCAGCCACCACCACCACGGCAAACGCCAGCGTTGAGCTTGACGCCTTGGAGTGCGCCTGCTGAGTGGTGATGCAGCTCCCTGAGGAGCACCACAGCGCGTGCAGACCAACCGGCCGGCTAACGAACGATCCGCACGCCAGGAGCGAGAGCCACACTGCGAACAGACAGATGACATCGAGAACAGTTCAGTGACAGAGCACAGCCACCCCTGGCTTGAACTTCAGGCTGTGGAAGCCTGGATTCAGAGCAGCTGTGTGTTTCACCATCTCACCCTCAGCCTGAGGTTGGGTGAACACACCGCCATCCTCGGGCCCAATGGATCGGGCAAAAGCACCTTGGTGCGCCTGATCGACCGCAGCATCCATCCGGTGGTGAAACCAAAGTCGCACCTCCGTCTCTTTGGTTCTGTGCTTCCGCGCCAGTGGGAGCTCAGGCAGCGCATCGGCCTGGTTTCAACTGAGCTGGAACAACGAATCCCACCAGGAGTACTGGTGCGTGATCTGGTGCTGGCCGCCTTCTTTGGCGCCGTGGGTCTGCGTCGGGATCAGCAACCCAGTGAGGCTCAACAGCATCGAGTCAACGGGCTGCTGGACAGCCTCAACCTGCGCGAGCTAGCCCACACCCCGTTCAAGCAGCTTTCCGACGGACAACAGCGCAGGGCCTTGATTGCTCGGGCCCTCGCCCATCAACCCCAGGTACTGGTGCTCGATGAACCCACCAATGCCCTGGATCTGAAAGCCAAGAACGAACTCCTTGCTGCCCTTCGCCGCCTCAGCCACGACGACACAACATTGGTCGTGATCACGCACCAAGTGGAAACACTGATACCGGAAATCAGCCGGGTGGTCTGCCTCAAACAAGGGGCCTTGGTCGACGATGGCCCCAGTGATCAGATCCTCACAGGCCCAAAACTGAGTGCCCTGTTCGACACCCCCTTGCAAGTGATCAGCGCTGGCGGCTACCGCCAGGTGTTGCCCTTGTCATAGCCTCGCAGAGCCGTGGATCCCCGCCATGAACAGCAACGCCAGCATCGACGCCCTCGAGCTGATGCTCACTGATCTACGCACGCGTAACGAACCGATTCGCCATAAAGCTGCCTTCCGTGGATGCCAGCCTGAATTTCAAACCCTGGTCAGTCGTTTGATCGAGCAGCTTGAAACCGAGCTGATGGACGCCAAGCAGACGATTCGCCTGCAGAAGCAGGCCTGAGCAGACCACTGGCCGTTGAGCCCAGACTGAGGTCAGCCGAGCTGTTCACCGTCCTCGGGTTGGGCGACGGTTGCAGCTTGGCGGTAGGCAGCTGGCGCGATGACCAAAAACAGCAGCCACCAGATCAACACCCCCACGATTGTGGGGAGCGTGATCCAGAGTTTGTGGAAGAGCAACCAGCTTCCTAAAGGAACGAGCAAACCAGTGAGCAGGATGCTCCAGGGCTGGCACCACCAGGGCTTGAGAGACCAGAGATCATCGTCCTGAGAAGCTCCGGACACCGGACGTTCGTTCTGGCTGCTCACCGCAACTGAGCCAGTGCCCCCTCAGCGTGGAGCTGGGCAAGAGCGTCGTACCCGCCGATCACTCCACCGTCGATGAAAACCTGGGGGAACGTGGTCATCCCACTGCGTTCATGCAGGGAATGGAAGGTGGAATCGCTGTCACAGGTCACCACATCGTGGGCAATATCGAGGCTGCGGAGAATGCGAAGAGCTCTTGTGCACCAAGGGCAACCCGGAAGCACGGCCACTTCCACCCGAGCTGCAGGTGAGACAGGGGTGACGGGGTGATCAGCAGAAGGCACCGCCTGCTCGATCGGCTCCAGGCTGGTGGGTGACTGCGGCAAGGGTTGATCCAGCAGCCCTACCAGCAGGTCAGCCCCTTTGAGAACAAGGGTGCCCGGTTCGAGATGTCCGCCCCAAACCTGACAAGCACCATCGGAAAGACTCAGGTGCAGGTGGGCACCATCAGGGGAAAAATGCCCTTGAAGGGTGATGATCTCAAGATCACCTTCCAGCACAGTGGGCTCAGGCTGACCAGGGCACTGAAAAGCCGCCCTGGAGAGATTGCCGACAACACCAAGCACGTAGCCCGATGCGTTATGGGCATTGGCCAAGGTTTCCAATGACAGACGCAGATCCTGGCCGGGAGCAAGCTTCAACGCCAGTGACCGCATCGGAGACCTAAAACTCGGGGCCAGATTAACGCCTACCCAGCCTTGCCAGAACAAACTGACTGCCGTTACGATTCGGTAACGTCCAGGTAGCAAACGCGTGTCAATCCTTCGCTCACTCCTGCAAGAGCTCCAAGAACGCCTCGACACCGAGCAACCCTCACCCACTGCTGCTCAGGTAGCGGAAGCAGCAGAATCAGAACGACTCAATGTGACCTTGCCCGGCGGCGTGATGGCCCGCCTGAAGCAGCAAGCCCTGCAAGAGGGACGCAGCTGCAGCAGCCTGGCCACATTTTTGATCGAGGATGGTCTGCGCCGGCACACCAGCCTGCAGTGATTCAGTCTCTGCGTAAGGACTACTGATCAGTGATCGCTTTGATCGGACCGTTGCGGAGCGTCTCCACGAGCTAAGGGGAGACAGGCCGCAACTCCGCAAACCAGGAGCAGACGCGAAGAGCTGCGTCGCAGTCCACCATCAGCCCTGTTCGAGCCGGCGCACAATCAGACCCATCGCGACAAGCGAGCCGGCAAGGGCGATCAACAGGGCCAGGGTCATGGGCTTGGCAGAAACAAACGGGCTCACATTGGCACTTCTTCTCACAGAGTGTTGGCCGTCACAGGCAATGGTCGTCAAACTGTCTCCATGCGAGTCGTCAGTCCTCTCCCTCAGACCCCATGTCAGGGATGAATCACACCTGGCATTGGCGTAGCGAAGAACTGATTTTTCTGCCAGAGCGTGCTCTGTGGCGTCCAGACGGCGGTGAATTGATGGTCGCCGATTTGCATCTCGGCAAAGCCGAACTGTTCCAAACCCATGGCATTGCTTTGCCCAGTGATGGAGATCGCGGCACGCTGAACCCACTGCTCAGCCTGTGCAACAGGCTGCGGCCAACACGCCTGATCGTGCTGGGTGATCTGATTCACGGACGACTGGGACTGACCGCGGCCCTCAGAGACACGTTGCGCGCTCTACCGGAGTTGTGCGGCTGCCCGATCCTCTTAATCGGCGGTAACCACGACCGTTCCAGCGTGATCGAAGGTCTACGCCAACACCCAAGCCGCAGGCTTGGGGAGTTGTGGCTCAGCCATGAACCTGAGGCACCAACAGGACACGAGCCTGGATCCCTGCTGAATGTGTGCGGCCATATTCACCCCGTGGCCAGCATCCGCCAAGGATGTGATCGCTTGCGGGTTCCCTGCTTCGCCTATGCCCCGGATCAACAGCGTTTGCTGATTCCGGCTTTCGGGGAATTGACGGGAGGCCACCACTGCGACCAGCGTTACCGAAAATGGCTTGTGGCGGACAACGCCGTCGTTCCTTGGCTCGACCCCACTCCCACTCCGCATCGCACAAGGGTCGCCCGATGACAGGAACCCTTCCTTCATCGTCCAAACGTCGACGTCGTCAAGCCGCGACTTCAGACGATGGGCCCACACCAAAACGACGGACCGGTCGACGTCCAAAGCGGCGCAAACGTCAGCTGCTCTGGCGAAAACGCGTGCTGCTGGGCCTGCCCCTGCTCACCTTTGCAGGTCTGGTGGCTCTGGCACCCGGATCACCTGGTCCGGGAGACACGGGTGCTCCCACCAGTTTCGACAATCTGGGGGAGGCCGGGGGAACGTTCCGCTATCTCCCGGATGACGAGGTATTTGCCATCGACTTCGATCCACGCAAAGTGAGAGTCGGATTGCTCGAGGGATGGGATCGCGAAGATGACGCTTTTCAAGACACCGCTGCCCTGGCCTACGTCACTGGCCCGATGTATGAGCGTCACCTAGAGCTCAGTGGCCAGGAAGTCACGGTGCCCTTGGGGGATCTCAAGCTGGGCCAGCGTGTCTGGAAAGGACGCAACCGCACGGCATCGCGGCAACGGGCCTTCATTGGGATCCGGCACGACGGCAGCGTGGATTTCAGCTATGGAGAGCTGACCGACGAGAGGGCCAAGACCTACGACACCTTTATTGGGGGTCTGCACAGCGTCTACAACGATCTCGAAGAGCCGCCCGCCTCTTACACCGGTGCCTACAGCATCAGCATGGGGCAACGCATCCGCTATTACCTGCCCCGCATCCGCATGCTTTTTGGCCTCCGGCAGGACGGTCGCATGGAAATGTTGATGAGCAAGGACGGACTCACGCTTGAACAAACCCGTGAATTGGCACGCAGACGGGGTTTGGTGAGCGCGTACATGCCCGATCACGCATCCAAGAGTCGACTGATCATTCCCGGCGTTAAGAGGTTCACCGAAGAAGACGCGAACTGGATCAGTGGTGGAGCCACCAGTTTTGTGCACGTTCCCTATTTGCTGCGCCTGAGTGAACGCCCCGCAGCACTCGAGGGAAATCTGATGACCAATCTTGGCCTCAAATTCCGCCTCAACAACAGCTGCTCCAATCCCATCGAATGCACCCAGTGGATCGCAGGGCGCCTGATGGACCGCTCGCTTGCGGGCTTCAACCGTGTGATGGAAAAGGGTGTCGAGCCGGTAGCCCGCATGATCTGGCCACCCCAAAAAGGTCCTGTGCAGCGTCCCGACCGATCTCCGGATGCGTCGCAAAACGGTTCGTTCGATCGAGCTCCCCTCCCTGAACCTCCCATCACTGCCGATCCTCTGGTGCTGCGCGAGAGCCTCGTACCAGCGCCACAAGGCAATGACGCTTTAGGCCCCGCCGAAGAGGACTTCGACAACTCAGACTTGAATCGCCCTTCCCTGCCGCCGGATCTGCCACCACCCTTGGTGATGCCTGACCCCGTCTCGGAAGCGAATGGAGACCAAACCAACAATGGAACGTCTTCGGAACCAGACGCAGGGGGATTGATGCGCGAGCGCTTCTACGACGCTCCTCCACCTCCGGTTCTCCCTCCTCCACTGCCCTGATGCCGAACCAGGGACACAGCTCAGGAGCAGGGGCGGCTTGCGGTCATGGACGAAACATGCCGTGACAGTCCCCCTGGGCTGGGGTGGTGAAGCAAAAACCCTCAGGAGACCAGTAGCCAAGGGCCGGGACTTGAAGACCACGACGGCGTGCCTCCGCATCAACTCCAGCGACACCCTGGCCTGTGATCAAGACGAGACCGGTCTGATCCACGAGGTCCAGAAAGTCAGGTTCCAACAGTTCTTGAAGTTCATCCGCACGCGCAACCGCAGCCGGACCACTGGCGACAACCAGCGCAGAACACAGCAACCATCCAGAAAGAGAACCACCCATCACAGGCCGGGGGATCAGGCTCCCTGAGCAGCGAGGGCCCGAACAACATCACCCCGCGTGATCACGCCCACGGGCTGTTTGCGCTCGTTGACGACATACAAGCGTTGGGTGCTGCGTTCATGCAACAGGGAGGCGGCTTTGGGTAGCGGCAAGCTCTCCAGGCAGGAATGACTGTCATGGACCATCAGATCCTTCACGGTGTTGCCGAGCACCTGATGAACCTGTTTGTCCCAATTGAGGGGATTGCGCAGATAAATCACACTGTCGAGCAACATCACATAGGGGCCGGCATCCACCCCGCTTTCCCGCACCATCAGATTTTGTTCGGTGAGCTCCCCGATCAGCGCCCCCTCCCCGTTCACCACAGCCAGGCCACTGATGTGGTGCTGACTCAATAAAGCCACTGCTTCCTGGAGCTCGGATTCCGGGGTCACCGTGAACACAGGCGAGGTCATGACGTCGCGGACCGTCTGCTGAAGCACCATGGGACGCATGCATCTGCACGCATTCTGAGCTTGAACTCCCGTTGGCGCACCTGGGCTGATCGCCTCACCCTGATCAGGGCCGTGGCAGGACTCCCTCTGGTGCTTGCGTTAATTGGCCAGCAACAGGCTTTGGCCTGGTTCCTGCTTGTGGCAGGGGGGCTGACCGATGCCCTCGACGGATGGATGGCCCGTCGGGCTGGGGGCGGCAGCAGCTGGGGAGCACGGTTGGATCCCCTCGCAGACAAATTGCTGCTGGTGGCCCCCCTGCTCTGGCTGGCTGCCAACGGAACACTGCCCATCTGGGCTGTCTGGTTGCTGCTGGCCCGCGAGCTGCTGATTTCAGGCTGGAGACGGGATGCCCAGGACGGAGCACCGGCCTCCCTGTGGGGGAAGGCGAAAACAATCCTTCAGTTCATGAGCCTGCTGCTGTTGCTCTGGCCCGACCAGTGGGGAAGTGCTGCTGCAGTGAAAACCCTGCAGCAGCTGGGATGGTGGTTGTTCTGGCCATCCCTTGTGCTGGCCCTTCAGTCGGCAGTTGGCTACCTCAGACCGAGCCAATCAGGGCCGCGTCACCACTGACATCCGGTGTCTCATCAGAACGCTGGCTGTAGTCGAGGTCGTAGTTGTGCTTGAACGCCGTGATGGCGTCGTAGCGCGGCGACCAGGCCAGTTCCCGTTCAGCGCGACTCACATCAGTGAGGAAGTGACTCAACCGCAAGGGGAAGGCCTTGCGAGCTTTGGGATCAAGCCCGCTGGGATCAAAGTGGCGGACATCGACTGCCGCCGGATCTTTACCGCAGGCCAGAGCAGCGGCTTTGACCACTCCGGCAAAAGTGATCCCTTTGCGGGAAGAACAGTTGTAGATGCGATTCACGGCCGTATCCACAGCGATTGCCCGCACCATGGCATCAGCCAGGTCATCCACATGCCCTAACTGAGTGATCGTGCTGCCATCCCCAGGCATCGGCACCGGGAGGTCATGGCAGACCCGATCGAAAAACCAGCGTTCCACAGGGTTGTAGTTGCCGGGACCGACGATGTAGGTGGGTCGGAAGCTGGTGAAAGGAATGCCCTCCCGAAGCAACCAGGCTTCGGTTTCCGCCTTACCGGCATGGCGGCTGGCGGGATCAACGGCCGCGTCTTCATCCAAGGGCCATTGATCCGAACCGGCATAGACCCCCGCTGAGCTCACATAGAGAAAGCGATGACTGGGGGCACCGGTGATCGCCAGGACAGCCTGGCTGTCCGCCAGGGTGCGACCGGAGCTATCAACAATCACATCGAAGTGCTGGCCGCTGAGCTGCGCCAGATCATTGGGATTGCCTCGGTCACCGACCACGTGGTCCACGCCCGCCGGGGCCGGTTGACGACCACGGGTGAACAGGGTGAGCGCATGGCCCTGCTCCTGCAGGGAGGCCACAAGAGGCTTCCCCACAAAACGGGTCCCCCCCATCACAAGGATCTTCATCAGGGCATCGGAACTGGCGCCATTGAAGCGTGGGTCGGGGACTCTGGATTGCAGGATGGTGGCCAGATTCAAACGCTCACGCATGGAGATCATCCCCGCCATTGACCTGCTGGGTGGAGCCTGCGTGCGTCTCCATCAAGGGGACTACGAGCAAGTCACCCGCTTCAGCGATGACCCTGTCGCCCAAGCGCTGAGCTGGCAAGAGCAGGGCGCAAGCCGCCTACACCTGGTGGATCTTGACGGCGCGAAAAGTGGAGATCCCGTGAATGACGCCAGCGTGAGGGCGATCACGGAAGCCCTTTCGATCCCTGTGCAGCTTGGCGGCGGCGTCCGTTCGGTGGAACGTGCTGAATCTCTCCTTAACTGTGGTCTCGAGCGGGTCATTCTTGGCACAGCCGCCATCGAAAACCCCGACCTGGTCAAGGAGCTGGCCAGTCGCCATCCAGGCCGGATCATTGTTGGTATCGATGCCCGTGACGGCAAAGTGGCGACACGGGGATGGATCGAGGAGAGCGATGTGGAAGCCACTGCCCTCGCCCGTGATCTGAGCAGCACCGGCATTGCCGCGATCATCAGCACCGACATCGCCACCGATGGCACCCTGGCCGGCCCGAATCTCGCTGCACTGCGCAGCATGGCCGATGCCAGCGCGGTGCCAGTGATTGCCTCAGGAGGAGTGGGCTGCATGGCCGACCTCATCTCCCTGCTCGCTTTAGAACCGCACGGAGTCAACGGCGTGATCGTTGGCAGGGCCCTTTATGACGGTCGCGTGACCCTGAAGGAAGGCATCCAGGCCATCAGTGACGGACGCCTGCAGGATCCCACCACTCTGAATGATTTGGCTTAACGAGCAGCGCTTGATGAACGGCGCATAAACCGGGAACCTAAAGTGAAGTCATTCCACTTACGGCTGTGTCTGGCGTTTCCGGCCCAACCTCAGCATCCGGCTCCGGCCTGATCGCCCAGGGCGTGCAAGACGCCTTTGAGCGTTGCCGGCAACTCGGCATGCGTCTCAGCCGTCAGCGAAGGATGGTGCTCGACTTGCTCTGGAGTGAAGCGAGCCACATGAGTGCCCGCGACATCTTCGAGAAACTGAATGCGAGAGGTCGAAGAATCGGCCATACCTCCGTTTATCAAAACCTTGAAGCACTGCAATCTGCTGGGGTGATCGAATGCCTCGACCGGGCCAACGGAAGGCTCTACGGCTACCGCAGTGATCCCCATAGCCACCTCACCTGTCTCGATAGCGGCGATATCGAAGACATCGACGTGGAACTCCCTGCCGAATTGTTGAAGCAGATCGAAGAAACCACAGGCTTTCGAATTGAGTCATACACCCTGCAACTCAACGGACGGCGATCCGCGAACTGAATCAGCTCAGGCACTGGAGCCGGACCGATTTGGTCGTTACCTTGGCGTGAGTTGAAAGTTTGGATGGTCCGGTGAACGCAGCGAAAGCCGAGATCCTCCTGCTTGCCCCCGATCTGCTTGGTGAATCGCTGGCCCTTCAGCTCACCAGTGAAGTGCCCTCCTGGTCATTTGCACTTCGCTCCGACGACCTGAACCGTCATCCACAGCTGGTGATCTGGTCGCTGGACTCAGCCGAATCGATCGCACTGCTGCATCAGGAACTTGTCCGCCTTCAGGAGCACTGGCAACCAGCTCCTGTGCTGCTGCTCTTACCGGCTTCGGTTCCGATTCCTGCAGTCGACCTGCTCAACCTCGACAGCCCAGGGCTGCTTCAGGCACCCGACCTGACCACCCTGCGCGAGGCGATTGAGACCTTGCTCGAGGGTGGACGTGTGGTCCGTTTGGCCCAAGCCAACCCATCAACGCCTCCACCCCAACCCGCCATGGGGCTTGGCCAATGGCTGCTCACCAGTGGGCTGCAGCAAATCACCAACGATTTGCAGGTGATTGATGCACTGCTGGTGCCTCCTCCGGAGAATCTGCTGCTCCGGTTGATGCTGGAAGGACGCCAACGGGAATTGAACAGTGCCCGCAGTCTGCTGCTGCTGCTCTGGGGACCACTGCAGGTGGGCCTTGCGGATGTTCAGCCTCTTAGCCGACAGCAGACGACGGTGCGGCAAACGGGCGATCTCTCGACCTACGCCAATGGCATGGCGATCACAGTGCGCGAGCGGAATGCCCTTGCGGTGTGGTCATCCATTCAGGAACGCCTGTCGCAAGCAGTGGACGCAGGCCTCAGCAACGGCACTGGCTCCCTGCTGGCAATCGAGGGATTGCAACCCGAGCGACGACGCGATCTTCTCCTTTCCCTCCTGCAACAGCTGGACCAGGTGATGGCACGCCTGCGGGCGCCATCTGCCACTTCCGACACAACCAACAACCTGCCCATCGATGCCCAGTGGGACAGCCTTCAACCTGAGCTGCGACGTCAGGCCATTCAGGCCATGGCAGGGAGCTATGTGCACCTGCCCCGTGGTGACCAGATGCAACCCGTGGCGCAGCATCTGATCAACGCCAGCGATCTCTCCCAACACGACGACGACCTGCCGGATCCACGCCGCATGCTGGAGCCGCTGTTACGTGATCAACCCGTTCTGGTGAATGGACAACTCCTGCCAGCAGACCATCCGAAGGCACTGCTGCAGCTGGAAACGCTTGTCAGCAACTGGCTGGTGCGCAGTGCCGAACTGATCAGCGCTGAACTGCTGGGTCTCTGCGGCGACTGGCCCGAACTGCGCCGGTATTTGCTTGATGAGCGTCTCCTTCCCACCCGTGATCTCGAACGTCTCCGTAACCAACTGAACAATCAGTCGCGGTGGCAGCTCTGGGTAAAACGCCCTGTGCAGCTGTATGAAAGTCAGCGACTGCTTTATCAACTCCGGGGTGGGTCCATTGCCCCGTTGCTGTTGATCGAACCCCGAGATGAAGAGCTGCGCCGTCTGGGGTGGTGGCAACAACAGGTCGCCCTACTTCTGGAGGCGCGCGATGCGATTGCTCCCCAAGTGCAGGCTCTGGTTCAGCGCATTGGCGATCTGATGGTCGTCGTGTTGACTCAGGTGATCGGCAGGGCGATCGGTCTTGTCGGACGCGGCATCGCCCAGGGCATGGGCCGCAGTTGGCAACGTGGCTCCACCAGCAGGGGCTGAAGGGCAGAATGCGCCCTTTCCTGCTCCGCCCCATGGCCCGATTGCTCCGCTCGCTTGTGGGCCTGTTGTGCGCCATCACCCTGATCGGTGCTCCCGTGCAGGCGAGCCTCACAAGCGACAGCTACGACGGAAACATCTACGCCCTTTACGCGGGTAACGGGTCCCTGGTTCCACCTGCCACCAGCCTGGAGGTTTCCCAAGCGGCAGGTCGTACGAGCGTATTGGTGTTCTATCTCGATGACAGCAGCACCAGCAAGGCTTTCGCCCCTGTGGTCTCAGAGCTGCAGCGCCTGTGGGGTCGGTCTGTGGACCTGATGCCTCTGACCACTGACACCCTCCAGAACCGCAAGACAGAGGGTGCGGGTGATCCCGCCACCTACTGGCACGGAAGGATCCCCCAGGTGGTGGTTCTGGATGGACAGGGGTCTGTGCTGCTCGATCAAGACGGTCAGGTGCCTCTCGATGCCATCAATCAGGCAATCAGCAAGGCCACGGGAATTCCAGCACCTGAGGGCGTCAGCACCAGCCTGAGTTTCAACGAGCTCAACACCGAAGTTCAGACCCGCTGACCCCGGGCCTGAAACCGCTTACGCTGCGCGGCTGATCTCTACGGCCCAAGGTCGTCGACCCCATGCCAGTGCTTCTCCTGATCCTTCTCCTCCTGGGTCTGGGAGTGCTCTGGCTTGAGGCCCGTCATCGACTGCGGCCTGCCTCACCTCTCCAACTCTCCGCCCACGACTGGACCGTCCATGTCGATGGAATGGACCTGAAGGTTGAGGGCTGGCTCGACATCCACAACCCCCATCAACGGATGGAGGTGTTCGTGCCTGAAATCAGCGTTGAGCCAGTGCTGCTTGGACAGAAGGATCTCAGCGGTCTGCGTCCCCAAACCAAACTGATTGCTCACCATCCTGATGAAGAGACCCGTCAGGATGGCTATTGGGCGGCTTACATCGTCAAAGGCCGCAAGACAACACGCGTCAAGGTGGAGATCACCATTGACTCTCAAGACGGAGTCAATGTCGCCCACGATGTCGACACCCTGTGGGCCGATGTTCACTGGGTCAACTACGGGCCCTTTGGTCGCCTCCAGCGTCGCCAGGGTGTGGTTGTGCCCCTGCGGCGCCCGGCAGTTCTCTCGGCCGCAGAAGCCAACTTCAGAGACGGAGACGCCTGCGCTGTTCTGCCGATCCGCACCCATCTCCTCGGTCCGCTCGACAGCACCGTCGACGTGTTGCGCACCTACGCCGGCAACCTGCTGAAACCCGGTGATGTACTCACGATTGGGGAGACGCCCGTTGCGGTGATTCAGGGTCGTTATGCCCATCCCGCCACCGTCGAGCCTGGCTGGCTGGCGCGCCTGCTGTGCCGTGCCTTCCATCCGACCAGCAGCCTGGCCACAGCCTGCGGACTGCAAACCTTGATTGACCAGGTCGGGCCGACAAGGGTGCTGGTGGCCTGGATCCTTGGCTTCGCCCTCAAGCTCATCGGCAGCCCAGGGGGCTTCTATCGGCTTGCCGGTTCCCAGGCCCGTCTGATTGATGACGTCACGGGCACGACCCCTCCCTACGATCAGACGATTGTTCTTGGACCTGCCGATCCCGAACGGATCTGCCAAGAAGCTGCCGATGCTCTGGGTGTTGCCGTCGCCATCGTTGATGTCAATGACCTGGGTCGCGTGAAGGTGCTGGCCAGCAGCAGTGATTGCGATGAAGCGCTGCTGCATCGGGCCCTGCGCCCGAATCCAGCAGGGAATGCCAACGAGCGCACCCCCTTGGTGCTGGTGCGTCCCCGGCCCTGACGCACTCCCTGATCACGGGAGATACATTGTGAAGACAGCCTGAGGAGAGTGGAGGTGGAGTCGGCCAGCAGCTCACTGCAGGTTGAGCCGCTGAAGGCGGTCCACTTGACTTGGCTTCAGGCGACCGATCAAAGCTTGCTGTTGCCCAGGCTCCAGAGCCTGTTAGTGCGAGGTTGGTTGGCCCAGGCCGAAAGTCTTTTCCCTGGTCTGCTCGTCAATCGGCAACCTCTGGCGCTTGTGGCCAGCGAAGAGCAGAGCCTCCGATCACTGCTCCTCGTGCGGCCTCACAACCGCCAAGCCAGCTGTTGGCGGCTGGAGCTGCAAACCCTCACCCCCCCAACAATGCACAGTCAGGGGGAGCTGACCCGTGCGCTGTTCAAACTCGCCCTCACGGGGGGGCACGCCCGCTCACGCAGCTGGGTGGTGCGTTGCAGCGCCAGTGACTCTGTGCAGCTGGGCATTTTGCGGGAACTGGGGTTTCAACCCATTCGCACCCTGAAGCGCTGGCGCCATCACTCTGAGTCAACCTCTATCAGCCCAACCTCCTGGCCTGCGGGCTGCTCCTGGGTCCCCATCACGCGTCAGAGCGCTCCCTCGCTCTGGGCCCTGGATCAGGCCTCGACCACCAGCCACCAACGGCAAATCGTCGATCGGCATCCGATTGACCTGCTCGACCAGGCAGGTGCTGGCAGCGGCATCCTGCTCACGTCCAGCCAGAACCCAAAGGATGGGAGCTCACCCACCGCCATCGCGGGCCTGGTGCGCCAGCAGCGCTCCGATGATGCCCAGGTATTTGAACTCTTGAGAGAGCCTGCGTGGGATCAGCGCCTCGATGCAGCACTACCGGCACTGCTAAACCAACTGAAGGAACGCTGCCCCCTGGCCACGCTCGTCTGCAACAGCGAAGACAGCCGTCTAGCAACTCAAATCGATTCCCTGGGATGGCAATCCATGGACGATGAACTGCTGCTGGGCCGCAGCCTCTGGCGGCGTCAGACCCAAGCCCGTCGACTCCAGGCCACGCGTCCGCTGGAATCCATGCTCGGTCGGCTGCAACCCCAGCAACCACCCCTGCCCACGCCGGTGCTGGGGAGGCGCTGAACGTCGTGGGTGCACCAAAACCCCGTTCCGTTCTCAGTCTCGATGTGGGGCGAAAACGCATCGGTCTGGCGGGGTGTGACCCCCTTGGCATCAGCGTTCGTCCGTTACCCGCCATCCGTCGAAGTCGCTTTGATCAGGATCTGGAGCACCTGCGGTCCCTATGCCAATCACGCCAGGTGTGCGCTCTCGTAGTAGGGCTGCCACTGGATGACCAAGGAGAGCGCACCGCACAGGCCGTGCACTGTGAGCGCTACGGACGGCGTCTTGCCCAGAGGTTGGCGTTGCCGCTGGCCTGGGTGAATGAACACAGCAGCAGTTGGGCTGCCGGCGAGAGCCGCAATCTGCACGGAGACCGCAGCGGGCGCCTCGACAGCGAAGCTGCAGCCCTGTTGCTGGAGCAATGGCTTCAGGACGGACCCGAGCCCGTACCGGTCGAGTCTGCGGCCCTTGGTGATGGCGCGGGCTGCGACAAGGCATGATCCTGAAAAGACCGACGTCCCCATTCATGACCGCCAGCGGCCCCGGCAATAGCGGAGAAGTGCCCACCGTCCTGGTGAGGGACAGCACAGGAAGAGATCTGCTCTGTTTCCTCGAACAGCTCATTCCCCTGGATGGCAAGGACTACGCCCTGCTGACTCCGGTCGACACCCCGGTGTGTCTGTTCCGCCTGAAGGACGAAGGAGACCCGGAGCTGATCGAATCCATCGCAGACAGCGAGCAGATTCTGTCCATCGCCGATGTCGTGCTCCAAGAGCATGAGCTCACGCTCGTTCGTTCCGCCGTCACCCTGACCGTCAGCGGTGAACTGGATGAACCGGAACCGGAAGACCTCGAAGACGAGGACGGGGACGACGATGACTCCGAGACCTACGAACTCCTTGTCAGCTTCGTCGCGGACAACCAGGACTACGGCCTCTACATTCCTCTTGACCCCTTCTTTGTCGTGGCCCGCATGGAAGAGTCCGGTGCCGTGCTGGTGGAAGGTGAGGATTTCGATCGCATCCAACCGCGCATCGAAGCCGAACTGGAAGAGCGAGAGCCGGCCGAGTGATGAAGCGTCAGTGGCTTCTTCCCGACTGGGATCCTGGCCTGACGGTGGTGCAATTGCCGCTCGAGCATCTGCTTGATCGCGGCATCACCGCTTTGCTGTTGGATGTGGATCGCACCCTGCTACCCGGCCATGACGTGCTCTTGCCGGATGCCGTGATGGGTTGGGCCACTTCGGCCCAACGCCACCTTCGCCTGCATCTGTTCAGCAACAACCCTTCGCGTCATCGCATCGGTGCCGTGGCCGATCAACTCGGGGTGAGTTACACCAGCGGTGCTGCCAAGCCGCGGCGCGCGGCTCTGCGCAAGGTGCTGCGGGATCTGCAAGTCCAACCCGACGAGCTGGCAATCGTGGGCGACCGCCTGTTCACCGATGTGCTGGCTGGAAACCGCCTGGGTCTCTACACCGTTCTGGTGCGACCTCTCAAAGCCGATGGCACCCCCTGCCCCCATGACCGGGTGCAGCGTCTGGAACGCAAACTGGCCCGCCTGCTGGGAGCCGAACGGCAATGACCCTGCGGGTGGTGAAGGTGGGCACCAGCCTGCTTCGGGGTCAGAAAGGCCAGACCACTGCCGACGTGATCGATCAGCTGACCACCGTTCTTGCTGCCAGCCTGGCCCGTGGAGATCGGGCTGTTCTGGTGAGCAGCGGTGCGGTTGGTCTTGGCTGCAGGCGCCTGGGACGGGAGGCACGCCCTGAGAGTGTGGTGGGGCTTCAGGCCGCTGCAGCGATCGGCCAGGGCCATCTCATGGGGATCTATGACCAGGCGATGGCACGGCACGGCCATGCCGTGGCCCAGGTCTTGCTGACCCGCTCCGAGATGGCCGACCGTCGCAGCTACACAAGCGCATCAGCGACCTTGCACCAGCTGCTCGATTGGAACGTTCTTCCGATCGTGAATGAGAACGACACGGTGTCGTCGGCCGAGTTGCGATTCGGCGACAACGACACCCTCTCAGCCCTCGTGGCCGCAGCCGTGGGAGCGGACGAGCTAATCCTGCTCACCGATGTGGACCGGCTTTATTCGGCCGATCCCCGGGTGGATGCCACAGCCAAGCCCATTAGTGATGTGCACCATCCCGACGAACTGGCTGCACTGGAAGAAGGCGCTGGCGATGGCGGGCGCTGGGGAACCGGTGGCATGACCACCAAATTGGCCGCAGCAAGAATCGCCACGGCCAGCGGCATCACCGTGCATCTGGCCGATGGTCGTCAGGCGGGAGTCCTCGAGCAGCTGCTGGATGGTGGACGGGGCGGCACGGTGTTTCACCCCCACCCGGAACCCCTTGGCAATCGCAAAAGTTGGCTGGCGCACGCGCTGAAGCCGATGGGCAACCTCCGCCTGGACGCCGGAGCCTGCCAAGCCCTGAGCGAGCGAGGAGCCTCGCTGTTGCTGGTTGGCGTGCAGGCCGTCGAGGGCAGCTTTAACGCGAACCAACCGGTGACCTTGATGGACCCTGATGGGCAGGAACTCGCACGTGGATTGAGCTCCATGAGCAGTGACGACCTGGAACGTGCCCTCGTTGCAGCAGCTGATCCAAGCTCTGAGACCAGGGCCAACTCACCGGTGGTGGTGCATAGGGATGTGCTGGTGATGACGGCCACGCCTACGATCCGGCCGCAGCAGCCCTGACCCATGCGTTTCAGCCAGTTGATCGCCGCCCTCCAACAGGGTGAAGCCGGGCTGCAGGCCCACGATCTCGGACGGGATCCTGAACTCAGCGGTGCTGCGTCTCTTGAAAAGGCGAATGCCGGTCAGATCAGCTTTCTGGAAAAGGGCAATGCCCTCACTGGTGCGCTGGAGGCCAGCGGGGTGGGAGCGGTCCTGCTGCCGGATCAGCAGGATTTACGCGAATTGGCAGAACGACGCGGTCTGGCCTGGGCTGTTCTGCGTGATCCACGGCTGGCCTTTGCCGAAACCCTCGAACACCTGCACCCGGACCCGCGGCCCGTGGCCGCGATTCATCCCAGCGCAGTGATCGGTGACCGCGTTGAACTGGGGGCTGGAGTCTCGATCGGAGCGCATGTCTGCATCGCGGATGGCAGCCGCATCGGAGCGCACAGCGTGATTCACCCCGGCGTCGTGATCTATGGCGATGTGGAGATCGCTGAACACTGCGTCGTCCATGCCAACGCCGTCTTGCATCCCGGCAGCCGCCTGCACCGCCGCTGCGTGATTCATTCCACCGCTGTGGTGGGTTCTGAAGGGTTTGGTTTTGTTCCCACCGCCAAAGGGTGGCGAAAGATGCCCCAGACCGGTCTTGTTGTGCTGGAAGAAGGCGTGGAAGTGGGATGCGGCAGCACCATCGACCGACCTTCGGTGGGAGAGACCCGGATTGGGGCGGGAACGAAAATCGACAACCTCGTGCAGATCGGCCACGGCGTACAGACCGGTCAAGGCTGTGCCTTGGCCTCCCAGGTCGGCATTGCCGGTGGAGCGCGACTAGGCAATGGCGTGATTCTTGCCGGCCAGGTTGGCGTCGCCAATCGTGCCCAGATCGGCGACCGTGCCATTGCCAGCTCGAAGAGCGGCATCCATGGGGAGGTCGCTCCTGGAGAGGTGGTCAGCGGCTATCCCGCCATCTCCAACCGACTTTGGCTGCGTTGCTCAGCGGCATTCGCCAAGTTGCCGGAGATGGCCAAACAGCTCCGGGAGCTGAAGAAGGAGATCGCATCCCTGAGGGAGACCCCCCATCCCCCTCAGTAACCTCGCAGGCTGCACCCGCATCCTCTGAGGTTCCATGCGTCAGCATCGCGTCGTTCTGCTGCCCGGCGATGGCATCGGGCCGGAAATCACCGCGGTGGCCCGCCGGCTGCTGGAAGTGGTCAGCGAACGCCATGGCTTCACCATCAGCTTCGAGGAACAGCCCATTGGTGGTTCCGCCATCGATGCCACCGGTGAACCTCTGCCCGCCGGCACGCTGGCTGCCTGTCGCGCTGCTGACGCGGTGTTGCTCGCGGCCATTGGCAGCCCCAGATTTGACAGCCTGCCCCGCGAGAAGAGACCAGAGAGCGGCCTGCTGGCCCTGCGCGCCGGAATGGAGTTGTTCGCCAACCTCCGGCCCGTGAAAATCGTGCCAGCGCTGATCGATGCCAGCACCCTGCGACCGGAGGTGATCGAAGGGGTGGATCTGATGGTGGTTCGCGAACTCACCGGGGGGATTTATTTCGGCCAACCCAAAGGACGCGTCGAAGCCGATGGAGAAGAGCGCGGGTTCAACACCATGACCTACTCCAGTTCAGAAGTGGACCGGATTGCACGCGTGGCCTTCGATCTGGCCAAAGAGCGCCGAGGACAACTTTGTTCTGTCGACAAAGCCAACGTGCTGGATGTCAGCCAGCTGTGGCGAGATCGGGTCGATGCGATGGCACCGGACTATGCCGGTGTTGAGGTCAGCCACATGTATGTGGACAATGCCGCCATGCAGCTGGTGCGGGCCCCGCGTCAGTTCGACGTGCTGCTCACCGGCAACCTGTTCGGCGACATCCTCAGCGACGAGGCCGCGATGCTGACCGGTTCCATCGGCATGCTGCCCTCAGCGTCGCTGGGATCCGAAGGACCGGGTCTGTTTGAGCCGGTGCACGGCTCAGCCCCCGATATCGCCGGGCAAGACAAGGCCAATCCCATGGCCATGGTGCTCTCGGCCGCGATGATGCTGCGCATTGGCCTGAAGGAAAACGAAGCCGCCTCAGCCTTGGAAGCCGCCGTGGATCAGGTGCTGGCAGAAGGATTCCGTACCGGTGATCTGATGGCGGAAGGCTGCACGGCCCTGGGCTGCAAGGCCATGGGTGACGCCCTGCTCAAGGCCCTCGATCGCTAACGACCTTTGAAGAGGCCGGCCCCGGATTAGTCGCGTTGGGCCGGCGTCTGCCAAACTCGCTGGGTTCAGTTGTCCTGCGTCGATGTCGAAGCGCCATCCCGTTGTCGCCGTTACTGGTTCGTCCGGAGCCGGCACCAGCACCGTGAAACGGGCTTTCGAGCACATCTTCGCTCGCGAGAACATCACGCCTGCTGTGGTGGAAGGCGACAGCTACCACCGCTTCGAGCGCATGGCCATGAAACAGGCCATGGCCGACGCTCTCGCCAAGGGTGAGAACTTCTCCCACTTCGGCCCTGAGGCCAATCTCTTCGACAAGCTCGAGGAACTGTTCCGCGTCTACGGCGAAACCGGTGGTGGCCAGAAGCGCTACTACCTGCACAGCACTGAAGAGGCTGCTCACCACAACGGCCGTCTCGGCGTGAACCTGGAGCCCGGCCAGTTCACCCCCTGGGAAGACATCCCCTCCGGCACCGATCTGCTGTTCTACGAAGGCCTGCACGGTGGTGTGAAAGGCAGCGGCTATGACGTGGCCGGCCTCGCTGACCTGCTGGTGGGTGTGGTGCCAATCGTGAACCTGGAGTGGATCCAAAAGATCTCCCGCGACAACGCCGAGCGTGGTTATTCCGCTGAGGCCACGGTCGACACGATCCTGCGCCGGATGCCTGATTACATCAATCACATCTGCCCGCAGTTCAGCCAGACCGATATCAACTTCCAGCGTGTCCCCACCGTGGACACCTCGAACCCCTTCATGATCCGGAACATCCCCACCCCGGATGAAAGCTTCGTGATCATTCACTTCCGCAAGGGAGCCCGTGAAAAGTGGGGCATTGACTTCACTTATCTGCTCGACATGATCCACGATTCCTTCATGTCCAGCCCCACATCCATCGTGGTGAACGGCGGCAAGATGGGCTTCGCCATGGAACTGATCCTGACTCCGATCATTCACCGCATGATCGAAGAGAAGAAGAAGCTCGGCTGATTCAAATCTGGTTTCAACATCTATCGTGGGTCCATCTGAGCAATCAGGTGGGCCCATTTCTATTTCCACCCCATCGTTTGTGATCGCCGGTGCGGCGGTGAGTTCAACACCCTCACCACGATGGGATCGTGTCAACAGTCAGCAGCTCATCGCCCGTGCTCGGGCGATCTACTTCCGCTATCTGAGTGAGGCAGGTCGCTCAACCGAACCGACCGGCGTCGTGCTCTGTGCCCAAAGCGGAGAAGGCCGGGTGGTGTTTGAGATGCCCACCCTGCTTCCAGACGAAGACTTTCTCTCGACGCAGCTGCTGCGTGGCAAAGGGTCTCGGCGGGGACCGGGGCGGGCATGAGCACCTCGATCCTGCTCCTGGTCACAGGTGCCTGCATCGGAAGTTTTCTCAACGTGGTGGTCTGGCGCCTGCCCAGACAAGAGTCGGTGGTTTGGCCTGGAAGCCACTGTCCGAACTGCGGCCATGGCGTGCGCTGGCACGACAACATCCCTGTCGTGAGCTGGGTCGCACTCGCCGGTCGCTGTCGAGACTGCAGCTGGCCGATCCCGATCCGTTATCCGCTGGTCGAGTTGCTGAGTGCAGGGTTGTGGTGGACAGCGGCAGGGGCCCACGGCTTCACCCCGGCCACGCCCGCCTTCCTGAATCTCCTTGCCGGTGTGCTGCTGGTGAGCCTGCTGTTGCCCCTGACGCTGATCGATCTTGACCATCTCTGGCTGCCCGAGCCGCTCTGTCGCGCCGGGGTGATCGCAGGCCTGACGGTCACCTTGATCGCCGCATCGACCCAAACCTCCGGTGGCGCCACGCTGATGTTCAGCCATCTGTTGGCGGCATCCGCCGCACTGCTGGTGCTGGAGAGCCTCAGTGCCTTGGCCGAAAAAGCCCTCGGTCAACCCGCACTCGGCCTGGGAGACGCCAAGTTGGCAGCCCTCGGCGGTGCCTGGCTCGGCTTAAACGGTGTGGCGATCGCCATGCTCCTGGCCATTGTCGGCGGTGCGGTGATCGGATCACTCGCAAGGATCAGTGGCCGGCTCGGCCCTCGGGAACCCTTCCCCTTTGGCCCCTTCATCGCCGCAGGTATCTGGCTGGTGTGGCTGCAGGGACCGAACTGGTGGTGGCAACAATGGCTCCAGCTCTTGGGTTGATTGATCAACACAACGGTGGAGGCTTCCCCCTTCCCCTGACTGGCCTAAACCACTATCGACACTGCGATTACAGTGCTCCAATCGCAGGGCGAATGGATGAGTCTCTTTGACTGGTTTGCTGATCGCCGCAAGGATCAGTCGGTCGTCAAGGTCACCCAGGAACAGGATGAGGGGGATGGCCTGTGGAGCAAATGCTCGGAATGTGCACAGGTCGTCTACCGCAAGGATTTAATTGCGAACGCCAACGTCTGCAGCAACTGCGGGCATCACAACCGGATCGACAGTGCTGAGCGCATTGCCTTGATTGCGGATCCAGGCAGCTTCATCGCTATCAACGGTGAACTGGAACCCACCGATCCGCTTGGTTTCAAGGATCGCCGTGCCTACGCCGATCGCCTTCGGGAAACCCAGGCAAAAACAGGACTCAGAGATGCGGTGATCACCGGGACATGCCGGGTGAATGATCTCCCCATGGCCCTTGCGGTGATGGACTTCCGCTTCATGGGAGGGTCCATGGGATCCGTGGTGGGGGAGCGCATCACCCGCCTGGTGGAGAAAGCCACTGACGACCGCCTGCCCCTGCTGATCGTGTGCGCCTCCGGCGGTGCTCGCATGCAGGAAGGAATGCTCAGCCTGATGCAGATGGCCAAGATCTCCGGAGCCCTGGAACGCCACAGGGAACAAAGACTGCTTTACATGCCTCTGTTGACCCACCCCACGACGGGAGGTGTCACCGCCAGCTTCGCCATGCTCGGTGATCTGATCCTGGCCGAACCCAAGGCGTTGATCGGCTTTGCGGGACGCCGCGTGATCGAGCAGACCCTGCGCGAAAAACTGCCTGACAATTTCCAGACAGCGGAATACCTTCAGGAGAAGGGTTTTGTTGACACGATCGTGCCCCGGACCCAGCTCAAGAGCACCCTGGCCACCTTGCTGCGACTGCACGGCAGCCAACCGGTGGGGGTGGCAGGTTGATGCGCACCATGTCTTGGCGCCGCTGGCTTCTGTCTCTGGTGGTGCCTCTGCTGCTGCTGGTGCCGCTGCACTTACACCGTGATGCCAGCGTGGTCCTCGCCGGGCCAGTGGACTGGCAGGAAGTGGAAGCCACCGCTGAAGGGCGCCAATGGTGGGATGCAGGCAGCCTGCGCCGTGATCGCGACGGCTTCGTCAGCGTTCTCAGCCGATACACCACCGAAACAGACGAAGACGTCGCCACGCTCGGAACCCTCGTGGTGATGCAAATCGATTGCGACCAGCGTCTGTTCCGCGACAAACAAGTGAATGGTTTGCCGCGGTGGGGCGCGCAGTGGGAACCTGCTGGCGGCGACGGATTGATCGAACGTGTGATCGATGCGGTCTGCCGAGCTGACCTGGCCTGACCCATGCACTCTCCATCCGCCCAGCGACCACCCATTGGCGTTGCCATCGCCGGCCTGGGGTTCGGCGAAGCGGTTCACCTGCCGGCGCTCCAGGCCAACCCTGGCTTCAAACCCGTCGCCCTCTGGCATCCACGCCAGGAGCGACTGGATCAGGCCTGCAAGAGCCATGGACTGAAGGGCTTCACCGACTGGGATGCCCTGCTTTCAGATCCAGCGGTGGACGCCGTAATCATCACCACCCCTCCAGAGCCAAGGCATGACCTAGGCCGTCGCGCTCTCGAGGCTGGCAAGCATCTGTTACTGGAGAAACCGGTCGCGCTCCATGCCGACCAGGTGGCGGATCTGCAGAGGCTTGCCGTGCAGAAACGCCTCAGCGTCGCGGTGGATTTCGAATACCGGGCCGTTCCCCTGTTCATGCAGGCCGCCCGGCTGCTTCAGGCCGGTGCGATTGGCACGCCATGGCTGGTGAAATACGACTGGCTGATGAGCAGTCGTGCCAATGCACAGCGCCCCTGGAGTTGGTACTCCGATGCTGCCCAAGGCGGTGGCGTGATCGGAGCCTTGGGGACCCATGCTTTCGATACCCTCCATTGGCTGATTGGCCCCAGCACGGACCTGCGAGCCCTCCATCACACCGCCATTGGCCAACGGCCAACACCCAGCGGCGAGATGCGTTCAGTCGATGCAGAGGATGTGGCCCTGATCCAGGCTCGACTTCAGGGTCCGGATGGACAGACCATCGTTCCGGCCCAGATCAGCCTGGCCTCAGTCGCCCGCAACGGCCGGGGGTGCTGGATTGAGGTCTACGGCTCGGAAGGGAGCCTCACCCTCGGCAGCGAGAACCAGAAGGACTACGTCCACGGGTTCAGCCTTTGCCTGAGCAAGGACGGAGAAAGTCCAAGGGTGATCCAGCCGGATCCCGACCTCAACTTCCCCACCACCTGGAGTGACGGACGGATCGCCCCCGTGGCACGGCTTCAAGGGTGGTGGGGCGACAGCATCCGCACCGGCAAACCCATGGTTCCTGGCCTCAGTGAAGGTCTGCTGAGCCAGACCGCCTGCGACCAAGCCCAGGCCTCACATCGCGCCTGGGGCCATTCAGAGTGAAGGAGGTGAATCAAATCCGGTAGATTCGCCCGCATCCGTCTCCACGACGTTCACCCCCAGA
The DNA here is from genome assembly GCA_964225855.1 of Salipiger bermudensis. Taxonomy (GTDB): domain Bacteria; phylum Cyanobacteriota; class Cyanobacteriia; order PCC-6307; family Cyanobiaceae; genus Synechococcus_C. Next base: position 25,705 of record CAXQPR010000109.1, read on the forward strand.
GGATCTTCACCATGGCGCTCGTCCCGCTTCGGCTCCTGCTCGACCACGCCGCCGAAAACGGCTACGGCATTCCTGCGTTCAACGTCAACAATCTTGAGCAGGTCCAGTCGATCATGGAGGCGGCTCACGAGACCGACTCTCCCGTGATTCTGCAGGCCTCCCGCGGTGCCCGCACCTACGCCGGTGAAAGCTTCCTGCGTCACCTGATCCTGGCTGCTGTCGAGACCTATCCCGACATCCCCGTGGTGATGCACCAGGACCACGGCAACAGCCCTGCCACCTGCTACGGCGCTGCTGCTAACGGTTTCACCTCCGTGATGATGGACGGCTCCCTGGAAGCCGATGCCAAGACTCCTGCCAGCTACGACTACAACGTGGCTGTCACCAAGGAAGTGGTGGACGTGGCTCACGCCATCGGCGTCAGTGTCGAAGGTGAACTGGGTTGCCTGGGTTCCCTCGAGACCGGTAAGGGCGAAGCCGAAGACGGCCACGGCTTCGAAGGTGAGCTGTCCAAGGACCAGCTGCTGACCGATCCTGCCGAAGCTGCTGACTTCGTTGCCAAAACCAAGGTTGACGCCCTGGCGATTGCCATCGGCACCAGCCACGGCGCTTACAAGTTCACCCGCAAGCCCACCGGTGAAGTGCTGGCCATCAGCCGCATCGCCGAAATCCACAAGGCCATCCCCAACACCCACCTTGTGATGCACGGTTCCTCTTCCGTGCCCCAAGAGTGGCTGGAGATGATCAACAAGTACGGCGGTCAGATTCCTGAGACCTACGGCGTTCCCGTCGAGGAAATCCAGGAAGGCATCCGCAACGGTGTGCGCAAGGTGAACATCGACACCGATAACCGCCTGGCCTTCACCGCGGCTGTGCGTGAAGCGGCCGCTGCCGATCCTGCCAACTTCGATCCCCGCCACTTCAACAAGCCTGCTCGCAAGTACATGAAGCAGGTCTGCCTCGACCGCTATCAGCAGTTCTGGGCTGCCGGCAACGCCAGCAAGATCAAGCAGCGCGACATCAACTACTACGCCGGTCTGTACGCCAAGGGTTCCCTGGATCCCAAAACCGCAGTGGCTGCCTGATTCAGGCTCTTCCATACGGTGAATGGGGGGCTTCGGCCCCCTTTTTTTGTGTCTGTTCAGCTTTGCTGCATGCTCACCTTGACCGCTGATGCTGTGGTGAATGTTCCACGCTCAGGTCAAGACACTGAGCACACCTCGCCTCCCGTCGAGACGGGCCTGCGCTCCGATCGGCAGCGCCAGATTCGGAAGGCCATGGCCCACCGGCAGATCAAGCACGAGGGGGATCCCAAGATCTCCCAGTCGCTCTTCCAGGATTTCTTCCATGCTGAAATCGCCGGGAAGGATGTCATCCTCAGCCCAGCTGAAGCGCCCACAAGCCACGCCTGCCAAACCCTGAAGCAGGCCTGCTGTACGCCAGTGGGTGAGCATGCGATCCACCCGGTAGGGGGCCTCGCCAACGTCCTCCAACACGAGAATTGATCCACGGAGGTCAGGCATCCAGGGAGTGCCAATCAGATGGGTTGCCACCGTGAGGTTGGTCACCACAAGAGCTCCCACACCCTGGCCAGGGCGCAGCCCACGCCCCTGGAGCGGCGCCACAGGGCTTCCAGTGAGGAGATCGACCGTGCGCTGCCACTGGTCATCTGCGCCACCACTGGACCCGTGCACGGCACCGGGTAGCCCAGCAGCCCACTGGGCCAGCAACAGCGAGCTGTTATCGGAGAAACCCAACGCCCATTTGGCGCGGCGGGGGAAGCGAAAGCCCGCTTCCAGCACCCGGGCACCTCCCCAACCGCCACCAAGACTGACGACAGCATCCACCTTGGGGTCACGCCAGGCTGCCTGCAGGTCAGCCACCCGTTCACGATCTTTGGCTGAGAAGTAGCGCCACTGCCCCAAGACTGAAGCCGGCACCTCCAGCTGCCACCCCTGCGCCTCACAGCGTTGCCTCAGGCGTTGAAGGTCAATGGCTGGATCCATCCAGGTGCCTGGATTGACCGCACGGAGCCGGGCACCAGGCTGCAGGGGCTTTGGAGCAGGCAGCAGCGGTGATGGGCGCGCTTCTGCACGGCCTGCGAACCCGATCGCTGGTCCCAGAGCCCCAAGACCAGCTCCACAAAGGCTGAGACGCAAGAAGTCGCGGCGGCCGCGGTGTGTGAAGCGAAACCCTTCCCCCACGGCCGATGCTCAGTGTGACGTCACCGCATTGTGAGGGACTCAGCCCAACAGCGCCTGCATCAAGGTGCGGCCGTCGATGCCGCCCGTTGTGGAATCACAGGCCCGCTCAGGGTGAGGCATCAAGCCGAGCACATTGCCGGCGGTGTTGGTGATGCCAGCAATATCCGCCACCGACCCATTCGGATTGTTGACATAGCGGAAAGCGATGGCGTCATCGTCTTCCAGCTGCTTGAGCGTCTCATCGGTGCATTGGTAACGCCCTTCACCATGGGCAATGGGGAGGGTGAGCCGGTCACCTGACTGGTGCCCCTTCATCCAAGTGGTGCGGCCTGAAGCCACCTCCAACTGGGCGTCCTCACAAATGAAGTGAAGGTTGCGGTTGCGGGTCAAGGCGCCAGGCAACAAGCCCAGCTCGGTGAGCACCTGAAAGCCATTGCAGATGCCGAGGACGCGACCGCCACGACCGGCAAACTCCACAAGCGATTCCAGCACCGGGGCAAAGCGAGCGATCGCCCCACAGCGCAGATAGTCGCCATAGCTGAAGCCACCGGGAAGCACCACAGCATCGAGACCACTGAGATCTCTCTCCTCATGCCAGAGGTAGCGGGTCGGTTGTCCAAGACAGCCCTCACTGGCCCAGCGCACATCCCGGTCACAGTTGGATCCGGGGAAAACGACAACACCGACGCTCATGCCTGCTGCAGCTCCAGGGTCCAGTTTTCGATCACAGGATTGGCCAGAAGCCTGTCACTGAGCAGTTCCACGCGACGGCGGGCCTCCTGCTCATCGGGGGCATCCAACTCCAGCTCCACCGCTTTGCCAATCCGCAGCTTGCTGACACCATCCACGCCAAGACGGGAGGCAGCAGAACGGGTGGCCTCTCCAGCAGGATCGAGCACCGACGGGCGCAAATTCACCAATACGCGGGCTTGATAACGCGGCACGGTCACCTCGCAGGGATTGTTAAATCTTGGCAGGCCGAGGCACCGCCCCTGATCCAGCGATTGCACGTTGAAGACAGGTATCCGGTGCTGCCTTGTCTCGATCGCCGTCGACTGCGCCCTGGCTGATCGCGTTAGCGATTGTGTGTCTTGGTGCGGAAGCCCGCGTTCGTGCCGACCAAACCCTTGCCCGCAGGCAAACGGAACAGGCCATTGAACTGGAATGCAGCCGCTCCGATGGACAGTGGAGGCCTTGCCGAATGGGCATTCAAAAGGTCGGAAGACAATGGTGGATCGAGATCGGAAACGAGCGCATTCGCTTCGAACATGACGGCAGCGGTCGTGTGCGGATGAAGACCGGAGCCAAAGCTGCGTGGACCTCCGTCGAACCGAACTGGGCGGGTCACCAGGTGCTGTGCTGGGGATCGATCTGCGCCCGGGGAGCCTTCCCCCTCGACTGAGGCCTGGATTACACCTCAGGCAAACAACTCAGCGCAAACTCAAAGGGCACCGCAGAGCGTGGCATCTCCAGCAGGCGCGATGACCATGCCGCCAGATCGTCAGGTTGGGTCATCTGCTCCGGCGGAACCGCGTTGATGCCATGGACCATGTCGGTGTTGACCCACCCGGGACAGATGGCCGTGATCCGAATGCCATGCTCCCAACCCTCGTTACGGATGGTCTGACAAAGGCCCATCAGCGCGAACTTGCTGCTGGCATAACCGGCCCAACGCCCCTTGCTGCGCTTTCCACTCATCGACACCAACACCTGAATACGGGCATCGCCGTGGGCGATGAGCGACGGCCAGGCAGCGCGCGTCAGCCACCAGGGGCCCATCAGATTGACCCGCAGCAGCTGCTCGGGCTCATGGGATTGGGCGTCTGAAAACAGAAGCGGCGTGGGCAGCAACAGCCCAGCGCTGTGGATCAGGGAATCAAACCCACCAAACCGCTCCAAGGCCTTCGCCACCCAAGTGCTGGCCGCCTCCGGCTCCTCGGCGTCGTAAGGCACGAGCTGGACCCGATCGGAGCCAGCCACGGCTGGATCGAGGGCCGTACCGATCAGCCCATCTGGATTGCGCAACCCCAGGCTGAGGCGGTGGCCATCACGCAAGGCGCGTTCAGCAATGGCACGACCGATGCCACGGGAGGCTCCGCTGATCAGAATTGTGCGCATGACCCCTGACGTCTAGGCCCATTGAAGACACCCCAACCCGGTGATGGTGCGAACAACAACCGCATCCGCGCCGCCTTCAGCGGGTGGAACCTCAACTGGCCTGGCCTGTTGAACAACGCCCAAGGGGAGTGGTGGCTCTTAGGCCAGGTGCTGTTGATCATTGCCGTGATCCTGCTGCCGGCCTGGCCGGCGTCATGGTCTCACCTTGCAACCCTGCAGTTGCGTTGGGTGTGTCTGGTGAGCGGATGGATGCTGCTGGGCGGAGGTGCTCTGCTCGCGACGCAGGCGCTGATCACCCTTGGCGTCAATCTGTCTCCTCTGCCGGAACCCAAAGCCGGCATCAATCTGGTCTGCACGGGGCCCTATCGACTCTGTCGTCATCCCACCTATCTCGCGGTGTTGATCTGTGCGACCGGGGTGATGCTCATCCGCCTCAGCGCCCTGCACGGAATGCTGCTCTTGGCCTTGGCCTTGGTCTTGCGGGGCAAGGCAAAACGTGAGGAGCGCCGGCTGCTGCAATTGCATCCGGCCTATGGCCCATTGTTTGCCGATACCCCAGGAATTGCCCCAGGGATTCCTGGCCTGAACTGGCGCCCGAACAACTGAACATGGCGCGCTGGACAACAGACAAGCCCCTGGTCCGCGTGATCTGCGCAGGGCTGATCGGCAACGTGATGGAGTGGTACGACTTTTCGTTGTATGGCTACTTCGCGGTCACGATCGGCCGCGAATTTTTTCCTGACGAGCAGCCCGGTGTTTCCCTGCTTGCCGCTTTCGCGACGTTTGCAGCCGGATTCCTCGTTCGTCCGCTTGGAGGCGTTGTTCTAGGGCGCATTGGCGACCGGATGGGAAGTCAACACGCCCTGCTGATCAGCGTTGTGGCGATGGCGATCCCAACAACGCTGATGGCTGCCCTGCCGACCTACGAGCAGGTGGGCATGCTCGCTCCGATCCTGCTGGTGATGTTGCGCCTCATGCAGGGGCTCTCGGCAGGTGGTGAATACACAACATCCATCATTTACCTCTGTGAACGGGCCCCTTCCCGCAGGCGTGGATGGATGGCCATGTGGGGCCTTTGGGGATCGGTTGCAGGCATGCTCCTCGCATCGGCGTTGGGCGATTGCCTGGCCCATGGGTTGACACCGGAGCAGCTTCACGCGTGGGGTTGGCGTGTCGCCTTTGCGCTGGGATCAGTGATCGCACTGGTGGGGGTGCTGCTTCGACAACGGCTGCGCGGATTGCAATCCTCCGAACCACCAACCAAGCAGCCCTGGAGAGCTCTGGTCATGCATCGATCAGCACTCCTGAAGGTGCTCTTGCTCAATGTGGCCAGCAGCGTGAGCTTCTATCTGCTGTTCGTGTACGTCGTGAGTGACCTAGAGAGCATTGACCAGTTGGCGTCAGCCAGCGCGCTCAACCTCAACACCAAAGTGATGGCGTTGTTGTTGATCCTCTACCCAATCTCTGCACTGATCGGCGACCGAATCGGCCGTAAACCGATGTTCGTGCTGGGCTCAGGCTGGCTGGTGCTGGGGGCCTGGCCCGCGCTCCATCTCCTCCAGAGCCACGATCCCTCGACGATCTGGCGAGGAGAACTGGGGCTTGTGATGGCGGTCGCAGTCCTGGCTGGAGCCAAAAACGCAGCCAATGTGGAACTCATGCCGCAAGCGATTCGCAACACCGGCCTGGCCCTGTCGTTCAACCTTGCAGAAGGCTGGATCGGAGGACTGACTCCCTTGGCAGCCACCTGGCTGGTGATGCACACCGGACAGCCCACAAGCCCTGCGCTGCTTTTGGTGGGAGCTGGAGTAATCACCCTAGTAACCGCTGCGGGATTCACACGCGAAACGGCCTTTGCCCCCCTGCAGGGCAGCACGACCCAAGACGCTGCATCCGTCTCAACAAAGTCCTAAGTCCGGACTGAAAACTGGCTTTTCTTTTCGGGAGCGATAAAAACAATCCGTAGTTTCGGCATCCCCTTTCGCCTGATCGATGCTGCCGAACCATCTGTCGCGACTGCTGATCCTGATCAGCGCCGGAGTTTCGTTCGCCAGCCCAGGCCATGCCCTGACCCTGGAAGAGGCACTGGCCACCCGCTTGACGCCCACTCACACCATGACGGGGGCCAACAAGGTGGCCACAAGCAGCACTGTGGCCGCCCGCACCCATAGCGACTGGCAAGATCAGCGCGCCTCACCGACAGAGCTGCTGGCCAAGCTGCAGCAGGCGGGGACCTCGGTTCTGGTGCTGGAGAGGACCAATCGCCGCTTGCCCCGCACCGGCGACCCGATCTGGAACCTGCGCCTGGAAATCCCAGGACAACCGGTGCGGGAATTTGATGCGGTCAGCGGTAGAGCCAATCGCCAGAGTGCTGACCGTGACCGCATGGGCAGCCGCGCTCCGCTTCCAGCAGGGCACTACACCCTCGGCCCGGTGGAGCCGCTGGCCGCGGGCGCCTATCCCGAACTTGGACCAGTCTGGATTGGCATTGAGCCCACCTTCACCACGGGGCGTCGGGTTCTGGGCATTCACCAGGACCCCAGCGCAGGACTGGATGCCAACAGCGGCACTCTGGGCTGCATTGGTTTGATCAAGCGCAACGATCTTCTCGAACTGGCACGCCAGGTGAACAAGGCCAGAATTCGGGAGCTGGTGGTGACCAACTGACATGCCCGCCGACATCGCTGCAGCCTCGGGGGCCTTGCGGAGACGCACCCTGCTGGCCTACGGCATCGGCGATGCAGGCACGGGAATGGCAGCCGGACTGGTGGGGTTCTACCTGTTTGTGTTTTACACAGCGATTGCCGGACTTCCTGCCTGGCTGGCCGGCACCGTGCTGATGGTGGTGCGCATCTGGGATGTGATCAGTGATCAACTGATCGGTTGGCTCGGGGACCACACCCATCACCGGCTCGGTCCTCGGATTCCCTGGATGATCTGCTGCGCCGTGCCTCTTGGGCTGTCGATGGCCTTGATGTGGTGGGTCCCCCCTTTTGCAGATCCCTGGCGCTTTCTTTGGTTTGTACTGGTGGCCAGTCTTTTCCAAGCCACCTATTCAGGGGTGAACCTGCCCTATGCAGCGCTAGCCACGGAGCTGACCAACAGCACCCCGTTGCGAACGCGACTGAACACGGCCCGCTTCACCGGTTCGGTGCTGGCGAGCCTTGTCGGACTGGTGGCAGGCGCCATGCTCACCCACCGCGGCGCATCGGGTTACTGGCTTTTGGGCTGCTTTGCAGGCGCCGTGCTGATCGCCGGCAGCTTGCTCAGTGCCTTGGGTCTCGCTCCTGCTGCCCGGCAGGGCCGCCGCCCAAGGCGCGATCAGCGGGGGTTGTTCCCCCAGTTGCGGGCCTTGCTGCCCAACCCACTCTTTTGGCGCGTGGTGCTGTTGTATTTGCTGCTGTGGTGCGCCCTTCAGCTGATGCAGCCCGTCGCCATCATCTACTTGCGTGATGCGATGCACCTACCCCACAGCTGGAGCACGGGCCTGTTAATTCCCTTCCAACTGGCGGCACTTGTGGGCCTGTGGATCTGGAATCAAGTTGCTGATCGCAAGAGCCGCTTCCAAGCACTGCTGTTCGGAGGCAGCCTTTGGATCACCCTTTGCCTCGTGGCCACGTTGCTGCCAGGCCTTCATGGCGATCTAAGCCCTTGGGCCTCAGCCAATCGCATGCCTCTGATCCTGCTGATCTCTGCTGTGTTGGGGCTTGGACTGGGAGCCTCGACGGCTTACCTGCTGCCCTGGGCGTTTCTGCCGGATGCGATCGATCTCCAGCCTGGGAACCCAGCAGGACTGCTCACGGCATTCATGGTGCAGATCCAGAAACTTGGCAGTGCACTGTCTGTGTTTGCTCTCGGACTGCTCCTGAGCTGGAGCGGATACGTGGCCTCAATGGGTCCTGATCAACCCCAAAGTGCTCTGGTGATGATCCGGTTGTGCATGGGTCTTGTTCCAGCCCTGCTGGTCGTGATGGCCCTCTGGTTGATGAAAGGCTGGGATCGCCGACTCAAGCCAGTAAGCGAGCCCTGAGCACTTCAGCAGCATCAGGATTGAACCCAATCACCACGAGGTCGACACCTGCGCCAGTACTCGGTTTCCAAGCCTGATCTGGGGCAGCTTCAAACCAGCTTTCCAAGCGCGGTCCCACCATCTGCAGTTGCAGAGGCAAGGTTTTGCCAGCCAACCACACGCGGCCTTTGAGACGCACCACGCCGTGGGCCACAGCGAATTCAGGCAAAAGTTGCTCTAAAGCCGCTCGGCCAATGGAGTGCTCCAGACGCACCATCCCACTGACGGCGTCCACGTGGGTGTGGTCGTGATGGTCATGAGCGTGATGGTCATGATCATGATCGTGGTGATGATCGTGGCTGTGGTCGTGATCGCTTGCCCCTTCTGCGGCCGGGGCCTGTCGCACCATGCCGAGCACTACGGCTGGATCGATGACTCCCCGCTCGATCGGCATCAGCGGAGTGCCACCGCGCACGCGATTTACCAGCCCATCGCGCACTGACTGAAGCTGACCAGGGTCAAGACGATCAGCCCGGCTGATTAACACTTGATCAGCAGCCTGGAGTTGGTCTTCGAAAAGCTCCTCAATCGCGACAATGTGATCAAGGCTTGGGTCCTCCAACCGCTGCCGTTCAAGGGCGTCTGGATCACCCACTGGACTGCCGCCTGACAAGGCTTCACCATCCACCACGGTGATCACCCCATTCACCACCACCTGAGCGCGCACTTCAGGCCACTCCAAGGCCTGCAGCAGAGGTCGAGGCAACGCCAAACCACTGGTCTCGACCACGATGCCGTCGAGGGTGTCGGCCCGCTTGAGCAGGGTCTGCATCGTGGGCAGAAAGTCGTCCTGCACGGTGCAGCAAAGACAGCCGTTGTTGAGCTCCACCAGGCGGCCCTCAAGCTCCTCTTCTGGGCAGAAGCCACAACTACGGATCAAATCACCATCGAGGCCAACGGTGCCGAACTCATTGACCATCACGGCCAATCGTTGGCCGCTCTGGCTGAGCAGGTGGCGAAGCAGGGTGGTTTTACCGGCACCAAGAAAACCGGTAATCACTGTGACGGGAAGGCGAGCCATCAACGGCAACCCAGGCTTTCACGGGTGCTGACGCCGGTGGTGCTGTTGACCCCTTCAGCACGGGCACACATGGCTTTGAGCTGAGGAAGGTCAATCACGGCGTTGGTGAAATCAGCCCCTTCAATGTTGGCTTCCGTAAAACGGCTCTGCATCAGCATCGCGTTCACCAGACGGGCATCACGCAGATCAGCACCATCAAAGCGGCTGGCAAAAGCGACCACATCACCGAGGTCGGCACTGCGAAGGTCAGAGCCCTGAAGCAGTGAGGTGTTGATCACGGCACCACGCAGATCAGCTTCCGACAGATCGACACCCTGAAGATCCGCCTTCAGGAACTCCTTTTCCTTCAGATCACGGCCATGCATGTCGGGGCTGATGTCCTGAACGGCTTTCTGACCACGCAGTTCGGGAGCCGTAATCGCCAGAGCAGGTGAACTCGGCAACACCGCCACGCTGATCACGCAGCAAACCAGGGTTGCGAGCAGGCCAGCGCCAATGGCGCGCGGGTTCCACAGCCGCAGTGCAGAACGACAAAACAGAGCGGGCATGCGCAACACCAACGGGGCAGCAGACAGGGCAGCAGAGCACCTGCCGTAGTTTGACCGACACGTTATGGCAGTTGTTCGCCGACCCACGCGCATGGCCAAGACCTTGAGGGTGGTGGTTCCCCCCCATCCCCTGATTGCCCACTGGCTCACCGTGCTGCGCCACGCCGGTACGCCTGCGGCAGTGTTCGCCACGGGTATGGAGGAACTGGGTCGTTGGCTGAGCTACGAGGCTGTACGCGACTGGCTCCCCCATCGGCGTGAGACCGTCACGACACCGCTTCAGGAAACGGAAGGAAGTGTGATCGAGAGTGCAGTTCCGCTACTCGCGATTCCATTGCTCCCCGGGGGCCTGTCGCTCTGGCAAGGAGCCCGTCAGGTGCTTCCCAACGCCGAGCTCTGTCTGAACGGCGTGCCTGATCGCATCGAGTCTCAGGCGGGAATTGTGGTGTTTATCGATCAGATCAGCGATGGCCAGCGCCTGCTGAAGACGCTCCAACAGCTGGCCTCAGCAGGCGTTGATGATCTACGCCGCGTGCGGGTGATCACAGCCATTGCAGCCAGCCCCGGCCTCAAGCTGCTGGGAGAAACCATTCCCGAACTCACCCTCCACACAGCCTGCATCGATGAGGCACTCGATGAGGCAGGTCGCATCCTTCCGGGTATCGGCACACCCGTGGAGCGAATGCTGATCCGAACGGGCCCAGACTCTCTAGCCTGATGGCATCAGTTTGCTGACCATGGCCCAGCGCGAATCAGCTTCCGGCACCTTTGCCACCCTGATCAGCGGCGCCGTCCTGGGTGCTGCGGGTCTGGCCTGGTGGCTTCTGTCCGAAGCCGAGCGTCGTCAACGCACCAAGCGTCAGCAATCGATGCTCTATGCCCCGCGCATCCAAGACGGAAGCGAAGCGTTTGAATCAAGCGAGCGTCCTGGCCAGGAGGTGCAGCTGGAGCAGCGCGTTGAGCAACTCAATGCAGCCATCGCTGATGTGCGCCGTCAGCTCGAGGATTTCGGCGCCAAAAGCTGACCCAAGGGAGCCATCCCGCCCGTCGGTAGGTTGGCGGAACGTCACTCACCGCCCGCCGGCTGCTTTCGATGCTCCGCTCCGACGCCGTCACGCAGGGAATCTCCCGCTCTCCCAATCGCGCCATGCTGCGTGCGGTCGGTTTTGGTGACGCGGATTTCGGCAAGCCGATCATCGGCATTGCCAACGGTTACAGCACCATCACCCCCTGCAATGTGGGGCTCAACGATCTGGCGATGCGGGCTGAAGCGTCAGCGCGGCAGGCCGGAGGTATGCCCCAGACCTTCGGAACCATCACCGTCAGTGATGGAATTTCGATGGGCACAGAGGGGATGAAATACTCCCTGGTGAGCAGGGAAGTGATTGCGGACGCAATCGAAACAGCCTGCAACGGTCAGAGCATGGATGGCGTGCTTGCCGTGGGTGGCTGCGACAAAAACATGCCCGGCGCCATGCTCGCGATGGCCCGCATGAACATCCCAGCGATTTTTGTTTACGGCGGCACCATCAAGCCCGGCAAACTCGGCGGCTGTGATCTCACCGTCGTGAGTGCCTTTGAAGCTGTTGGTCAGATCACCAGCGGCAAGATTGACGAAGAGCAACTGACGGCAATCGAAAAGAATGCCTGCCCCGGTGCGGGCAGCTGCGGTGGCATGTTCACCGCCAACACCATGAGTGCTGCAATCGAAACGCTCGGTCTAAGCCTGCCCTACAGCTCCACCATGGCGGCAGAAGATGCCGAAAAGGCTGATAGCGCAGCCCGTTCAGCGGAAGTACTTGTTGATGCCATCAAGGCCAACATTCGCCCGCTTGATCTACTCACCAAGGAAGCGTTTGAAAACGCCATCAGCGTGATCATGGCCGTGGGTGGCTCCACCAATTCAGTGCTTCACCTGCTTGCCATTGCCCGCACCGCTGGTGTCGATCTAAGCATTGATGACTTCGAGCGCATCCGTCAGCGGGTTCCTGTGATCTGCGACCTCAAACCCAGTGGCCGTTTTGTCACGGTGGATCTGCACCAGGCTGGGGGCATCCCGCAGGTGATGAAGCTGCTCCTCGATGGCGGACTGCTCCATGGCGACTGCCGCACCATCGAAGGCAAGAGCCTGAAGGAATTGTTGGCCGATGTGCCGTCTGTTCCTCCCTCTGATCAGGAGGTGATCCGCCCGCTGTCCAATCCCTTGTATGCCAAGGGGCACCTGGCCATCCTCAAAGGCAACCTCGCCTCTGAAGGGGCCGTCGCCAAAATCAGCGGCGTCAAAAACCCGGTGATCACCGGTCCGGCTCGGGTGTTCGAAAGCGAGGAAACCTGCCTTGCCGCCATCCTCGACAACCAGATCAAAGCCGGTGATGTGGTGGTGGTGCGAAACGAAGGCCCGGTGGGCGGGCCTGGCATGCGGGAAATGCTCAGCCCCACATCAGCGATCGTGGGCCAAGGCCTGCTCGACAAAGTGGCCCTGATTACTGACGGGCGTTTCTCCGGTGGTTCCTACGGCTTGGTGATCGGCCACGTGGCTCCTGAAGCCGCCGTTGGCGGCACCATCGGCCTCGTGCACGAAGGGGACAGCATCACCGTGGATGCCAACCAGCTGCTGATTCAATTGAACGTTGACGAGACTGAACTGGAGCGTCGCCGTAACGCTTGGGTGCCAGCAGCGCCCAAATACCGCACCGGCATTCTGGGCAAATACGCACGCCTAGTCTCAAGCTCCAGCCGTGGCGCCACCACGGACATCGCGGACTGACCTCACGCGCGCGGGCTCAGCTGCAAAGCAATGCCCGCAGACGACGGGTCAGTGCTTCGAGCGGCGCGGCATCCTGCGGGGCTGAACAACGCTGCCCCGTGTTGCCATCCATCCACACCGGATGCTGTCCCTGCCACAGCAGTGGGCGATCGGGTTGATCCCACCAACCCAGCATCAGGTTGAGATCATCGCCACTGCGATACAACTCGAGCTCAAGATCCTGGTCAGCCCAACGCACGCCGTCTTGATCACGGCACTCCAGCCGAAACCTCAGGTCATCACCCCTGTCCAAAAGATCGGCGAGGGCAATCGGCTGATCGGGATGATCCTCATCCAACAGCACCACGGCATGGCGCATTGGCTTGCGGCACACATCGGCTGCCGCAGCAATCAGCCCAGACAACCCCGGATTGGAGGCATCGTCCTGATCAGGACGCAACTCAGGAAGCATCTCAGAAGGCCTCAATCGATCGCAGCACCAGCCGAATTGAACCCGGCTTGAATCCGGCATTCGCCTGACCGCCCTCATCAAATCGGGAATGCAGCAGCTGCACCCTGGTCACAGCAGCAGGATTGAAGCGAACAGGCAGTGTGACCGGGTTGGCCCGAACCACGGGTCGAAGATCGTCAAAGCGAACATCTACCACTGTGGTGCCCTCAGCTTGGGTGGGAATGGGGGCCACCCAACGCAATCCACCTGGAATCAATTCGGTCAGTCCAAGAACCCCATCGCTGCAGGCCACCGCCAGTTTCAGGGTGCGGCCACCTCCATCCACCCGAAGACGCAGCCCCTGAAAGCCACTCAGATTGAGAGGCGGACGGAAGCTGGGAGAACGGCAGCTGACGAAGCCACCCCCGTCGGCCACCACTTCTCCCTCAAACACCAGGCCCTCGGCAGTTGGACGGCAGCCTGCACGGCTACGCCCGCCCATGATCGTGTCATTCAGGCTCGTCCATTCCGGAAAGGTCTCCGGGGAAGCAACCACCTGCACCGACTCCGGCGGCGGCGTGGGAGGAAAGGACACGCTTGAGAGCAAGAACGATCTTCATCTTGCCGCCTGGCAGCAAAAGATGAGGTCCACACAACTGCAGCTCAGGCAAGTCCCTGACTGGCGGCCTCATCAGTCAGAACCAGAATCGGGGCGCTGGGACGAACCAGCTTGGCGGGCGTGCGTTCTGGAGACTCCATCGGATCAAGCAATCGACGCAACGCCTGACGCTTGCCCTCACCACTGACCAGAAAAACCACCTGCCGAGCAGCGGAGAGGACTGGAGCGGTGAGAGTAATGCGATCCAACCCCTTGCCTCGGCCGATCGTGGTCCAGCGATCCTGAACTTGGGGCGCCTCAGTGCCAGGGAACAGCGAGGCCGTGTGTCCGTCATCCCCAAGGCCCAGCAGCATGAGATCAAACACTGGGGGCGATCCGCTGCACACCCGGGTCACGAGGTCAGCAAAGGCTTCAGCACTGGCCTCGGCACTGGCAAGCTCCACCGTCGGCACCGGATGAAAGCGCGCCTGAGCTCCCGGCGATCCGTCGCCAAAGAGGGTGTGACGCAGCATGCGGGCATTACTGGAGGAATCATCAGCGGCGACCCAGCGTTCATCACCGAGCAACACGTCCACCCGATCCCAAGGCAGATGTTGCTTCCCCAGCAAGGAGTAAGCCTGTGCGGGAGTGCTCCCCCCCGAGAGCGCGATCTGGGCTCGATCACGTTGATCCAAAGCGAGATCGATGGTGGTGGCAATTGTTTCGGCCGCGCGGCGGGCTAGATCCTGCGGATCCTTGGCACACACGAGCTGGTAGGTGCTGCTCATTGATCCGCCTCAGTCGAGCCACTCGGTGTGGAAGGTGCCTGCCTTGTCGGTCCGCTCATAGGTGTGCGAACCGAAGCAGTCCCGCATCGCTTGCACCAGGTTCTGGGGAAGGCGGCTGGTGCGGTAGCTGTTGATGTAATCAAGGGTGCTGCTGAGGCAAGGCACAGGAATGCCGGCCTGAGCGGCCCCCGCCACCACCTGCGCAAGGCCAGGCAAACGTCGGTTGACCTGGTCGGCAAACCAGGGATCGATCAACAGATTCGGCAGCTGGGGATCGGCATTGAACGCGTCCTGAATGCGCTTGAGCAGACGCGCACGAATGATGCAGCCCCCCTTCCAGATCTGGGCAATGGCAGGCATGTGCAGGTTGTAGTTGTGCTCCGCAGACGCGATCCGCAACAGCTCCATCCCCTGGGCATAGCTGGCCATGCACGCCAGAACCATGGCATCCATCAATGGCGCCATGCCGTCAGCAGGGGTGCCCATCGCAAAAGGCTTGATCGTTGGCCCCTTGAGGATGGACTCAGCCATCAGGCGTTGATCTTTCATCGAGCTCATCACCCGACCATTGAGAGCGGCATAAATCGTGGGCACGGACGCACCCATCTGCAGTGCACTGACCACGGTCCAAAGACCGGTGCCTTTCTGGCCCGCCTTGTCTTGGATGAGTTCCACTAAGTCAGACCCGGTCTCCGGATCCTTGGTACGCAGGCAGACCTCGGTAATTTCCACCAAGTAGGAAGCCAGTTCCTCGGTGCCATTCCAGTGTTTAAACACATCGGCCATCTGGGTGCCGTTCATGCCTCCGACCCGTTTCATCAGGTCGTACCCCTCCGCCAGGATCTGCTCGATGCCGTACTCAATGCCGTTGTGCACGGTCTTGACGAAGTGACCTGAACCACCTGGCCCGATGTAGGTCACGCAAGGGCCGTCCTCAACCTGGGCGGCCATCTTGGTCACCAAGCTTTCGATGGCGTCGTAGGACGCTTTGGTGCCACCCGGCATCATGCTCGGTCCTTCAAGAGCACCTTTGGCACCACCCGACACACCCATGCCGATGAAGCCGAAGCTCTTGCTCTCCAACTCGGCGACACGACGCTCGGTGTCGTGGTATTCAGAATTACCACCGTCGATCAGCAGATCCCCTTTTTCCAGGTAAGGGGAAATTTGCTGGATGACCGCATCCACAGGAGCGCCGGCCTTGACCATCATCAAGATGCGGCGAGGGTGTTGGAGCTTATTGACGAAATCCTGAAGGTCGGTTGCCCCTTGAATGTCTTTACCTGCGCCGGCGCCAGCGAGGAACTCTTCGGTCTTGGCGTAGGTACGGTTGTAGACGACGCTTGAAAATCCATTGCGCTCGGCATTGAGCACAAGGTTTTCACCCATCACGCCGAGGCCGATCAGACCGAAGTGCGCCTTGGACATGGTCAGAAGAGGCTTGCAATGACCTCAGTGTGACCATCGCAAACCAAAACGGACATTCAGCAACACCGACTGTCAGAAACAGGTGACGCGACCCTGGATCAGATCACCATGCCATCAGGGATGGTGGCGTTCTTACAGACCACAACGATGCCATTGCGGATGTAGAAACCGAGTTCAGCACGATCGGCTTCCTCCACGTTGTCCTTGTTGATGATCGTGACGTTGCGCCCGATCCGCGTGTTTTTGTCGAGAATCGCACGCTTCACAGTGGACCCTTCACCAATGCCGAGAGGGGTACCTCCACTTGATCGCAATTCCTCACGGTCCTGCGTCGACTCATAAAAGTCGGAGCCCATCAAAAGGGAATCTTGAACAACAACATTATTCTCAATCCTGCTACGAATGCCAAGTACGCAGTGATTGACACTGCAGGATTTTAAAATAGATCCTTCACCAATAATAGAATCAGTGATTTGAGAATCACCAACTTTGCTTGGAGGAAGATAACGGGGGCGGGTGTAGATGGGGAAATCTTCGTCATAGAAGCTGAAGGGAGGCTTTGGCTGCTGGGTTAGCGCCAAATTGGCCTCATAGAAGGCTCCAATTGTTCCAATATCCTCCCAGTAGTCGTCAAAGACATAGCTCTTGAGGCTCATGCCCTTTGAGAGCGCCTCAGGGATCACTTCTTTACCAAAATCCTTGTAAGTCGGATGATCATTCAGGAGGCCAAAGAGAGCCTTGCGGCTGAACACATAGATCCCCATCGAAGCCAGGTATGGCTTGGACTGGGCGGACTCTGGGGACAAACCAAAGCGGGACGTATCGACCGCCATTTCTTTCAGGGAATCACCCTTGGGCTTCTCACGAAACTCTTGAATGGTTCCATGCTCGTCTGTACGCATGAGACCAAACGCTTCGGCCTGCTGAGGGTCCACAGGCAAGGCCGCCACTGTGAGGTCGGCACCTGATTTGCGGTGGTGCTCCACAAACAAGCTGTAATCCATCCGATACAGCTGGTCACCGGAAAGGATCAGGTATTCATCAACATCCCACTCCTGGAAAAGCCACTGGTATTTGCGCACAGCATCAGCAGTGCCTTCAAACCAAGAAGGACTCTCCGGGGTCTGTTGCGCAGCCAGCACCTCAACAAAACCCTGGCCGAAACCTGCACTCAGGTCATAGGTCTGGGACAGGTGACGATTGAGCGAGGCACTGTTGAACTGCGTCAACACATACATCTTGGTGATGCTGGAGTTGATGCAGTTGCTAATCGGAATATCAATCAGGCGATATTTGCCAGCAAGGGGCACCGCAGGCTTGGCCCTCATTTTGGTGAGTGGATACAAGCGCGTACCCGCACCTCCACCAAGAATGATTGCCAGAACGCGCTTCATGCCTGCCCCTACATAATGGAGACGGGGGCAAACCTAACGGACTTTTTGCCGGAAAAACCACGCTTGGGCCAAGATCAAACAAGATCGTCGAGTCTCAGAGCAAGACTGGCAAAGTGCCCTTTGCAAGAGGCGATCTCAGGGGGCTGAGGAGTCGCTGTCCAGCTGGAAGACACGCTCGACGACTCGAAGTGCTTCCTGGCGCTGCGGACGGGGCTGGGGACTACGCAACTGGGTGACAGGCGTATGCAAGATCTTGTTGAGGATGCCTTTCGACAGGGCTTCAACG
Organism: Salipiger bermudensis; assembly: GCA_964225855.1. Lineage (GTDB taxonomy): Bacteria > Cyanobacteriota > Cyanobacteriia > PCC-6307 > Cyanobiaceae > Synechococcus_C. The sequence continues at coordinate 43,356 of CAXQPR010000109.1, forward strand.
ACCTTGCGCTCCCGAGCAGAGAAGTCAGGTCCCATGCGGCTCAGAGCCTTCTGCAACTCCTCTGTGCGGATCTGCTCCAAAGATGCACGAAGGCGATTGATGGTGGGAACCGCTTCAAGACTGTCCCACCATTCCAGGAAGAGTCTGGACTCTTCATCGAGAAGGCCCTGAGCTTCGCGTGCCACCTGTTGACGGGCTTCCTGATTTCGCGCGACCACCTCTTGAAGGTCGTCGACATCATGGGCTTCAACACCCGAAATTCCCTGCACATCAGCGGCAATGTTCCTGGGAACACCGATGTCAATCAATCGCAGGGAACTGCGGCGATTGAGTTGATTCAGACGAGCTGCATCAATGATGGGATCTTCAGCCGCCGTACTCGTGAACACCAACGAGCAGGTGCTGAGGCAATGGTCGAGATCCTCAAGCGTGCGGCATTGAACCGGCAGGCCAGGGAAGTCAGCAGCGAGTGCAAGGGCCCGTTCACGGGTTCGATTCAGCAAGACAACCCCTGAACACCCTTTGGCCTGGAGGTGCTGAAGCAGCAAACGACTCATCCGGCCGGCGCCAACCACAGCCACCTGCTCAGACTCAAGTGAAACAAGCTCATCGAGACCGCGGGACTGCCCCAACTTCAGTTGAGCCAGTTCAACTGCAGCAGAACTGACGGAAACAGCACCAGTACTGAGATTGGTTTCCGATCGCACCCGTTTGCCGGTGCTTACCGCCTGGGTCAGAAGGCGATTGAGGATCGGGCCGATGGATTTGTGCTCTTGCCCAATGCGCATCATTTTCTTGACCTGGGAGAGGATCTGGCCCTCTCCAAGAACAAGACTGTCGAGTCCGGCAGAGACCTTCAAGAGGTGATCCACCGCCTCGTGATGGTGGAAGGCGAACAGATGGGGCGAGAGAGCATCTGTCGTCAGACCTGAGTGACCACTGAGAAAATCACGCACAGCTGAGATCCCGAGCTCGGGATGGCGGACCAGCGTGTAGATCTCCAGGCGATTACAGGTGCTGAGGATTGAAGCCTCGAGCACCTGTTCATGGCCACGAAGAACCTGGAGAGAGGTCTCCATGGATTGCTCAGGGATGCTGAGCTTTTCACGGACTTCAACCGGTGCCGTGCGATGACTGAGGCCGACGACGGCAATATGCATGGAGATGCTCCTCTATCCAGTCGTTGACGATCAGCTCAGAGCGATGCTCTGGGCGCCGTCTTTGATGTGCACGGTGTTGGTGAAGCGGCAGGTGTTGTCGAGGTTGCTGATCACCAGGCTGCTGGTACGAGTGCAATCCTTTTCGAACTTAACGCCGTTAAAGAGCAGGCCATCGGTGATGCCGCTGCCAGCGAAACAAACATGCTCGCCGCAGGCGAGTTCCTCAGCTTCATAGACCTTGTCGGGGTCGGTGATGCCCATCTCAGCAAGACGCGCCAGGTTGCCCTCTTTGGTCATGTCAGCCCATTCGGAGGTCTGAGCAATGGCAGGGTCGTAGACCAGCTGGCCCTGGAAGTGACCGCCCAGAGCACGCATGGCCGCAGCGGAGATCACACCCTCAGGAGCGGCGCCGATGCCCATCAGGCAGTGGGTTCCGGTGCCGGCGAAACCGCAGGCGATGGCGGCCTGCACATCACCATCGGAGATGGGCTGGATGCGAGCACCGGTGGCTCGAATTTCAGCGATCAGATCCTTATGACGAGCACGGTCCATCACAACGATGTTCAGCTCGTCGACGGGAAGACCCAGGCACTCGCTGAGGATCTTGATGTTCTCAGTGGCCGACTTGCGGATGTCCACCTTGCCCTTGGCGGCCGGAGGAGCAGCCAGCTTCTTCATGTAGAAGTCGGGGGCATTGAACAGACCACCCCGGTCGGAAGCGGCGAGGACAGCCATGGAGCCGCGCTGATTGAACGCGCAGAGGTTGGTGCCTTCGCAAGGGTCAACGGCGAAATCAACGCCAGGGCCGGTACCGGTGCCCACTTCCTCGCCGATGTAGAGCATGGGGGCTTCGTCACGTTCCCCCTCACCGATCACGATGCGGCCCTGCATCTGAATTTGATTCATGCGCTTGCGCATGGCATCGACAGCCAATGCATCCGCTTCATCCTTAAGGCCTTTGCCGGAGAGCGAAGCGGAAGCGATGGCTGCCTGCTCGACGATCTCGAGAATTTCCTGAATGAGGGTCTGATCCACGGGAATGCGGCAGTGGGTAAGGGTGCAACGAACTGAGAGCTGTCCTAACGGATGCACGGGACGGGCGAAGATCCCGATGCAGCAGGGCTTTCCAGCTCAAGAGCGCGGCTAACTGTATCAGCGACTTCAGCGGTTCCTACAATCTCCCGGCAATCGCGCGGATCCATTCATGAGCACCAAGCCACTGGTGATCTCTCCATCCATTCTCTCTGCCGACTTCGCCCGACTCGGCGAAGAGGTGAAAGCGGTGGACCAGGCCGGTGCTGACTGGATTCACGTGGACGTGATGGACGGCCGGTTCGTGCCCAACATCACCATTGGTCCTCTGATCGTGGAAGCACTTCGTCCCGTCACGCAGAAACCACTCGACGTCCACTTGATGATTGTTGAGCCGGAGAAATACGTCCCCGACTTCGCCAAGGCCGGCGCCGACATCATTTCCGTGCAAGTCGAAGCTTGCCCCCACTTGCACCGCAACCTGGGCCAGATCAAGGATCTCGGCAAAATGGCTGGTGCTGTCCTGAACCCCGGCACGCCCCTCGACACCCTCGAGTACTGCCTCGAGCTGTGCGACCTGGTGCTGATCATGAGTGTGAATCCTGGTTTCGGCGGCCAGAGCTTCATCGAAAACCAGGTGCAGAAAATCCGTGATCTGCGCCGCATGTGCGACGAAAAGGGTCTCGACCCCTGGATCGAAGTCGACGGTGGCATCAAGGGAGCCAATGCTTGGAAAGTGATCGAAGCTGGTGCCAACGCCATCGTGAGCGGTTCAGGCGTGTTCAACCAACCTGACTACGCCGCTGCAATCCAGGGCATCCGCGACAGCAAGCGCAGCTGAACTCCCGGCCCACGCATCAGTTTTGAACGATTGGCCACCTCCTGTTCTAGGGGGTGGTTTTTTTGTCAGCGTCAGAAGTGAATTGGAGTGTTAGACGGCACTGCGGTCTTTGCTCAAGCAGGGAAGCCCAACAGTGCAATCAACCGCCACTGACCAAGGTGCCACTACCCATGGTGTCGTCGAATAAAAAAGCCTGCCGCACGGGCAGGCCGGGTGATGGGGTCTCACAAACTAGACCTGGCAAACACTAAATGCATGGTCTTCACACTTAATCCGCATTTAGTCGCGACTGACGGCTAAACGTTCACGCAACCCTAAAGAGCATCTTTACCTACAACACTCCACCCATAGCGCATGTATCCTCTTGGACATGTTCCACATTTAGGTGGCACAGACAAGGGCCGGGTGATGGGGATTACTTAGGCATGGACCGCTCCCTAGGGGGCGGTCTTCTTGTCTGTGCCGAGCGTTTTATACCCAGCCAAAACACTTGAGCAATGGACAAGGTCACAGGAAAGACCAGCTTGAAAGGTGACCGAAGAACCTTGCTCCAAGAAAGGGGTTCACATGGTCGAAACCTGAGGTAAAAGCTTCCAAATCTCAGAGGATTCGAACCCACGACCGGGGTGCCTGATTCGCCAGCATCACTCAATGGATCAACAATTCAAAGTTGACGTTGGCTTTCTGTTGCTGAATGGAGCCATCATTGCCGGCGCTTGGGAACTGACGCGATTGCTACTTCATTCCTGATCGGGTGGTGGGAGCTGGTGACCTAGGGACTCACTGAAGTGGCAGGCACGTTGCCAAGCAAAGGGGAGCGCCCGACCAGGCAGTCCCAGCATCCTTGCGTTAATGGGTCTATCTAACTGTTCCTCCGCACTTCACAAACTGGAAGCAGACGAATCGCTTTCTCAGCCAACAATGGCAAGGAGCAAACCAGTCTGGAGTGGTTCAACTCCGACATAAAAGAGGGGAAGAGTTTTGAAAGGATCAACTGCCGGCTCCTCTGGTGAACTCAACAATCTCTCTAGCGAGAGGGTTGCCAACGTTCGCGGGTGACACCACCAGCCACGCCTTCAAGAAGATCATCTGAAAGCTCCAAAAGAACGGATTGAGTCTTGTTGAGCTTGTCCAGCTCATTCGCAAACTCCGCCGATGGAGCAAGCGCAATCACAGCATCCGCATCACTGGCTGATTGGAGTTTCTGCCAAACCTTGGCGTCGTGCTGAGCCTTCTAGGGATCCCGCAATGACCTTGGCCTTCAGAGCAGTGATAACCACCTGATTTGGTAACAAAGGCGCCAGAGGGCTCCGTTGCTTTAGAAGACGCAATATTCGAATTCTTTCTATGACAACAAATCAAGCCTTGGTAGTGATCCTCACCTTTGGAGCCGGCCTCAGCACTCTGATCGCTTGGCGTTATGCGGCATCACAACTTTGGGAGCAGGAGCCATGATTCCTCCTACACTTGCTGTTGCGACCAAGTGGTTTTCAATCCTGACCTTGCTCCGCCCTTTTGCGGTGGAGAGGCCTGTGTCAAGTTGAAGTTACGTCCACGTCCCCCAGGGAAACGATCAGAGTTCTTCCGCTTCCAACAACAAACTCGAAACCAAGGCCACCAAGGGCGCACCCGAGGTTTCCAGGGATTGGGACATAAAGCTAGGCGAGCCAATCCGACATAGGGTTGAGACTTGGACTAGTACTCGTCTTCATGTTGGGCCGAGGAAAAATAAAATTGCATTGTTGCCCCCTCCAGCGGTTGCCATGCACCAACCCGCCGCTGTAGCAACCAGCGAAATGGTGATTGCTGTAGTGATTGAAGAGGAAGAAGCCCCTACGAGGCCTGCTCAGGCTGCCCCTTGAAGACACCCCGCATGTTTCTTGCTCACACCACCATCACTCAGGCACCAGAGGTAGCGGCCGCTGTGGTGGGAGCTTGCCGCATTGGTGATGCATGGGGATCCGAGTTTCAGCCCCGTTTCTTGGGGCTGATTTTTCGTGAGCTCCTTGGGGTCGATCTTGATTTCAAAGCCATCAATGGCATCAGTGTTCAAAAGGCGGCACAGAGTTTTCCCGATCCGCTGCAGCGCCTTGAACTGATCGAACTGATGGTGCTGGCGGAGATGATGCTGAATCCGGTGCCTACAAAGCTGGAAGCCTCGGTGAAGTCCTGGGCCGGAGAACTCGGGGTTCACGATCGTTCCTTAGTGCTAGCACGTGATGTGGCATCGCAGGCGCGTCAACAGGCGCAAAGTGATTTTTACCGTCTGTTTTGGATGGGTGAAGAGGATCAACGCCAGAAAGGCTTTGATCAACTTCTGAAGGCTCATGGCCCTCAATCCTGGACGTTCACCATGGAGCCCGACCCTGCCCTGGCTGCCCAATGGCGCTCGCTAGCGGAGCTCCCGGACGACACGCTTGGCGCAGCAGTGTGGCAGCACTATCAACGCCATGGGTTTACGACGCCTGGAGAACTCGGCGGTGCTAATGCTGCTCTGGCGCATCACGACTGGCTGCACGTTCTTGGCAACTACGACGTGAACATGATTGGCGAGGTCGAGAACGCTGCGTTTGGATCCGCTAGTAGCTCCGTCACTGGAGCAACATTATGGTTTCTTGGCGTGATGGCGATGTACGAAGGCGGTCTGTTCGACAGTGTTGTAGCCGGATGTCATCCACATCAGATTTCAGCCCCTGGCATGAGCGAAAGGGTTGTTCATGCTCTGAAACGGGGCCGCGCATGCCGGCAGGATTTATTAGCGATCGATTACTTCACCATTGCTGATCAACCGCTGATTGAACTGCAAAGAGCCTGGGGTCTTACGGACAGCTGATCTCGAGCCAGCTGATCTCGAGCCGTACAAAAAAAGAAGCAAGAAATCAAAGATCAGCCACCTGATGCACAGCAAGTTAAGGAAGATCTGTCTGATGAAGAGCTTGAAGGTCTGAGCGGTGGAGTGATGAATGAGCAACAGCCCATCCCACCGCTTCAGCCAACAGCAGACCTCCTACCCCCTGGCTAATCGCTATGGCTGCAAGGAGGGGAGGCCGCTCAGAGCACTCTCATTGGTCCTTCCATGCGTTTTTGCAACTCACTAGTCCTCTCTTCTCTGCAGACCACATGGGAACTGCGAAAGAGACCTAAAGAGTGCCGTGTCCTTCAAGATGTGAGATCACGCTCATGCTCGTGATGATCAGCACTATGACCAGCACCCCAATCCAGTTGGGATGAAGCATGTGTCTGCCCCCTTGGGCCTACTTTTCCAGTGAAGGATGGATGCACAAGCAACACCCATCAGACACCTGAGAACCTCACAAAACTTGATTACGTGGAGCACGTTGGCTTCACGCCGCGATCAATGGGCAACACGTTCGCTGGGAAACATCCACTGCAGCAAAGCCAGAAGCAACCAGAACGTTGCTGACACAGCCATCGCGATGGCAGCAACCACAGTCAGAAGCAGGAGAACCTGGCCAGCGAGAAGAAGGAAGTCCATCAGGCCTCCTGAGCATCTAACTATGGTCTAAACCAAACCATGGGCACAACCCA